>JBDTTS010000014.1:0-16019 GCA_039930525.1 Actinomycetes bacterium
GTGATACCGGCACCGGCGATTGCGGCAACTCCCAGCCAGATGTTGTCGGCCAGGGCGGCTTCGATGATCTTGTCCTTGGAAAAGAAGCCAGCAAACGGTGGAATCCCGATGATCGCCAGGTAGCTGATGAAGAAGGTGACGAAGGTCAGCGGCATCGCCTTGCGCAACCCGCCATAGCGGCGCATGTTGACCTCGTCGTTCATGCCATGCATGACCGAACCTGCACCGAGGAACAGACCCGCCTTGAAGAAGCCGTGCGTCAGCAGGTGGAAAATCGCGAAGGCGTAGCCAGCCGGCCCGAGACCAGCAGCCAAGATCATGTAGCCGATCTGACTCATCGTCGAGGCAGCCAAAGCCTTCTTGATGTCGTCCTTGGCGGTACCCACGAAGGCACCGAAGAGCAGCGTCAGGACACCGACCAGAACAACGGCCAGCCGAGCGCCGTCGGAGAGGTCGAAAATGGGGTTGGAGCGCACAATCAGATAGACACCGGCGGTCACCATCGTGGCAGCGTGGATGAGCGCTGAAACTGGGGTCGGGCCAGCCATGGCGTCGCCAAGCCATGCCTGCAACGGCAACTGGGCACTCTTACCTGTCGCCGCCAGCAGAAGGAGCAGCCCAAGTGCCAGCACCACTCCGGAGCTGGCTTCCTCGACCCCGCTGAAGACGCCAGAGAACGCCGTCGTTCCAAAGGTCGCGACCATGAGCATGATCGCGAGCGACATGCCGATGTCGCCTACCCGGTTCATCACAAACGCCTTCTTGGCGGCGGTCGCGTACTCAGCCTTCGCGTTCCAGAAGCCAATCAGCAGGTAGGACGCGAGACCGACGCCTTCCCATCCGACGTACACCAACACGTAGTTGCTGGCGAGAACGAGCAACAGCATGGCGGCGACGAACAGGTTGAGATAAGCGAAGAACCGTCGTTTGTCGGGGTCGTCGGTCATGTACCCGAGCGAGTACACGTGGACCAATCCACCGACGAAGGTGATCAGGAGGACGAAGGCCATCGACAACGGATCGAGCTGGAATCCGACATCGACGCTGAAGTCACCGATCGGGGCCCAGGTGAACAACGTCTGCGCGAACGAACGCTCGGTAGCTGGCTGCCCCACCATCTGCAGGAACTGTAAGAACCCAAGCAAAAATGAACCGCCAACCAGCAACGTGGCAAAGAGGGGCCCGAAGCTGTTGGTGCGGCGGCCACCCAGAAGAAGCACCGCCGCCCCGAAGAGCGGCAACGCAATCAGGAGCCAGGTCAACCCGAAAACTCCCGTAGCTTCGGTGATCACTTGTTCACCGCCCTCGCTCCACCGGATGACTGCAGCGGCGTTCATCGGGCACTCTCCGAGATATGGGGCGCGAGCCCGAGTCGATCACATACTGGGGTCATCGTGATCAGAGCTTTAACAGGTTGGGGTCGTCGACGGATACCGATCGACGGGTACGGAAGATCGTCACGATGATGGCGAGGCCGATGACCACCTCGGCTGCGGCAACGACCATGACAAAGAACGCGATGACCTGACCATCGATGTTGCCGTTGATACGGGCAAACGACACGAACGCCAGGTTCGAGGCGTTGAGCATCAGCTCGATGCACATAAACACGACGATGGCGTTTCGACGCAGCAAGAATCCGGCAGCGCCAATGACGAAGAGGATGCTGGCCAGGTAGAGATAGTTCTCGGGGTTCATGTCGCCTCGCCCCCCTCTTGGTCACTCTCGCGAGCAGCCTCCAACTCGGTGTATCGAACGGTCCCCTGACGCCTGAGCTCGTCAGGGACAGAACTCTCTGCTGCCGAGCCATCAGGAAGCAGCGCCGGGGTATCGACGGCGTTGTGCTGGGCGTAGACACCAGGACTTGGGTAGGGAGTGGGGTGCGCACTGCGGATGCGCTCGACGGAGAGCTCAGGCTGCGGCTTGCGGGGCGTGAGTCGCTCTTTGTGCGTGAGCGCCATGGCGCCAACAGCCGCAGTGATCAGCACGATGCTGACGACCTCGAAGGTGAACACGTACCTGGTGAAAATCGCCTCTGCGATGGCCTCAACATGACCGTCCGCCGCGTCATTGGCCGCGCCGACACCGACTGCTTCGGGGAAAGTAGCTCTACTGACCCCCGCCACCAGCAACGTTCCGAACCCGGCTGCAAGCAGCACCCCTGCCACTCGCTGTCCACGGAGGGTCTCGACAAAAGAGTCAGACGCGTCTACGCCGACCAACATGACCACAAACAGGAAGAGCATCATCACCGCGCCGGTATAGACCACCACCTGGACGACGCCGAGGAAAATGCCGCCCTGCATGATGAACAGCACTGCCAGCACGATCATCGTGGTGGCCATCCACAAAGCGCTGTGCACCGCTTTGCGACTGACGACGATCATCAGGGCAGCGGCTACGGTGATCGGCGCGAGAAACCAGAACGCGACGGCTTCGCCGGTTGACGTGGGCGGGGTGGTCGCGAGCAGCTCGATCATTTCTGGACCTCGGTAGGGCCATCATGCGAGCTGTCCGGCTGATCGAACTCGCCAGCGTAGTAGTTCTTTTCGTTGGTGCCGGCCGCCATGGGATGCGGCGGAGCCACCATTCCCGATGCCATGGGCGCCAGCAGATCGTGCTTCTCGAAGATCAGGTCAGCGCGGTTGTTGTCGGCCAGCTCGTACTCATGGCTCATGGTGAGTGCTCGCGTTGGGCACGCCTCCAAACACAAACCGCAGAAGATGCACCTGAGGTAGTTGATCTGGTACACGCGGCCGTATCGCTCGCCTGGGGAGTAACGCTCCTCATCGGTGTTGGCGGCACCTTCGACGTAGATGGCATCGGCGGGACACGCCCAGGCGCAGAGTTCACAACCGATGCACCGCTCAAGGCCGTCCGAGTAGCGATTCAGCACATGCCTGCCGTGGAACCGCGGCATCATCGGTTTGCGCTGCTCGGGATATTCCTCAGTGGTCACCTTGCGAAACATGGTGGTGAACGTGACACCGAACCCAGCGATCGGGTCAAGGAAACTAGGCATCGAGCGCCTCCTTGTCAGCCGAGGAGGTGCCGGCCGAAGCGGCGACAGTCACCGGCTGCTGCCCCGGCAACGGCGGCACCGGATGGCCGCCGCGGAACGGGTCGAAGTCAGTGTCGTCAACGTCAGGCGCTTCGACCTCACGGCCAGCCACAAAGTCCCAGACGACGCTGACTACCAGCAGCACTGCCAGCGTCACTCCGCCCCAGATCAGGATGTCTTGGCGCTCGACCGTGGCTTGGTTCGACACTGCGCGAACGGTTGCCACGATCGCGATCCAGAGCAGCGAGAGTGGGATCAGTACCTTCCAGCCGAACTTCATGAACTGGTCGTACCGCATGCGCGGCAGCGAGCCACGCAGCCAGATGAACATGAACATGAAGATCCAGAGTTTGCCGATGAACCACAGCACCGGCCACCAGCCGTCATTGGCACCTGCCCAGATCGGGCCGCCTAACGGCCATGGTGCCTGCCAGCCCCCGAGGAAGAGGGTCGTTGCCAGTGCAGCGACTGTGAACATGTTGATGTACTCGGCCAGGAAGAACAGGGCGAACTTGAGCGAGCTGTACTCGGTGTGGAAACCGCCGACCAGCTCACCTTCAGCCTCGGGCAGGTCGAAGGGGGCTCGGTTGGTCTCACCGACCATCGAGATGACATAGATCAGGAACGACGGCAGCAAGATGATGGCGAACCAGAGTCGGTCCTGCGACGAGACGATGTCGGACGTCGACATCGAGCCGGAGTACAGGAACACCGCGACGAACGATAGTCCCATCGCGATCTCGTACGAGATGACCTGAGCAGTGGAACGAAGGCCGCCGAGAAGGGGATAGGTGGATCCGCTGGACCACCCGGCAAGTACGAGTCCGTACACCCCGATCGAGGTGACCGCGAGCACGTACAGCACGGAAACGGAGAAGTCGGTGAGTTGAAGAGCTGTCTCTTGCCCGAAGATGCTGACGACGGGGCCAAAGGGGATCACCGCGAAGGCGAGGAAGCACGTGGTGGCCGAGATGATCGGCGCAAGAATGAAGATGGCCTTGTCGGCCGCCGTCGGAATGATGTCTTCTTTGAGCGCCAGTTTGATGCCGTCGGCAAGGCCCTGCAGAAGCCCGAAGGGCCCCACCCGGTTTGGTCCGACCCGCTGCTGCATGCGCGCCACCACACGACGTTCAGCCCAGATCATCACCAGGGTGCTGACAACGAGGAACCCGAAGATGACGACAGCTTTTATCGCCGACAACCACCACGGCGTCTCGGCGAGCGCCTCGGTGACGCTCAGTTCGAATCTCATCCCTGTCCCTCCAGTGCCACCTGCACCCGCACACCGCTCGCACCCAACGTTCGGTGCGCGCTTCCGGTGACGACGACGGTGCCCTCGGCGACCTCGCCGATCACCAAGGGCGCTGCGACGCTACCGCTGGCCCCTGAGACGGTGATCATCTGCCCCTCTTCAGCGCCGACGGCGGCCGCCTCAGCACTCGAGAGCCAGACCTCTTGGGGTCGTGCCGTCGCAGCCAGGTAGGGCTCACCGCTCTGCAGGACGGTGGGCTCAAGAAGCGGGCGCCAGGTAGCCAGCAAGAGGCCGGCGGCAACATCGACGCTCTCTGGCGACACCTCTGGCGAGCCGACCCGAGCGCCTTCCCACTGAGCAAACTCAGCGAGCTCTGCGTGAAGCTCGGCAGCCTCGGACGGCAGGCCAGCGACACCGAGCTCTGCCGCCAGCACCGCCAACACCCGGGCATCGCGCATCAGCGAG
Organism: Actinomycetes bacterium; assembly: GCA_039930525.1. Classification (GTDB taxonomy): domain Bacteria; phylum Actinomycetota; class Actinomycetes; order JAHEKZ01; family JAHEKZ01; genus JAHEKZ01. The sequence continues at coordinate 4,779 of JBDTTS010000014.1, forward strand.
GTCCGCAGAACTTGCGAGGAGCGGCGTTCGGGGCACCCCTCCCAGTTCACGAACGACCCCGACTTCTCAGGAGCGGCCGCCACCGGAAAGACGACGTCGGCCAGAGCCACGATCTCGTGGTCATGAGTATCCAGGGCCACCACGAAGTTGGCGGCGCGGACCGCTGCTTCTGCGCCATCGGGCAAGTCGTCGAGCTGAACGCCACCCACCAGAAGAGCCGACACTGCGCCAGCTTCGATAGCTTTGAACATTCCGGCGATGTCACGCCCAGGCGCCTCGGGAACATCAGAGACACCCCAGATCGCTGCAGTATCGACACGGGCAGCCGCGTCGGCCACCGGACGCCCGCCGGGCAGCAAGGTGGGAAGCAGACCAGCCTCGACGGCGCCGCGGTCGCCCGCTCGTCGCGGAACCCAGCCGAGCGCGGCCCCCGACGAGTCGGCAAGGCGAGCGACGGCACTCAAGAGCCCGGCACTGGAAGCCGCGCGCTGCCCCACCAAGATGACCGACCCCGACTGGCCGAGCAGTTCGCCGATGCTTGCGTCCAGGTTGGCCACGACGTCAGCTTCAGATCCTGGCGCTGCCGGAATCCAGGTTCCGTCCGTCTTGACGAGACCGCGACTGACCGCAGGCGCCACCGAGAGCACGCGCGTGCCAGCTTTGGCGGCCTTGCGGAGACGGAGAAAGACGATGGGTGATTCATCCTCGGGCTCGAAGGCGACGAGCAACACTGCCGGCGCACGTTCGAGGTCGGCATACGTAGGGCCTAGCCCGCGTCCAGCAACCAACGCCGCCAAGAACTGCTCTTCTTCCGCCGACGACCCCCTCGGACGGAAGTCGATGTCGTTGCTACCGAGAACGCGACGTGCAAACACCGAGTAGGCATAAGCGTCTTCGACCATAAGACGTCCACCAGTGATGGTGGCGGTCTTGCCTGTGCTCGCTTTCAGCCCAGTGGCCGCCGCGACAAGCGCCTCGTCCCATGATGCGGGCCGCAGCTCACCGTTTTCGCGCACCAACGGCGTACTAAGGCGGGCGTCGGATTCGAGGTATCGGAAGCCGAATCGGCCCTTGTCGCAGTTCCACTCCTCGTTGACCTCTGGCTCGACGGCAGCCAATCTGCGCATCACCGAATTTCGGCGCGAGTCGGTTCGGAGGGAGCACCCTGACGCGCAGTGCTCACAGATCGTCGGTGTTGACACCAGATCGAACGGACGTGACCGGAACCGATACATCGCACTCGTGAGCGCGCCGACTGGGCAGATCTGGATGGTGTTGCCAGAGAAGTACGAGTTGAACGGAACACCCTCAGCGATACCGACCTGCTGCTGCGAACCGCGTTCGAGCAGCTCGATGAACGGGTCGCCTGCGATCTGCTCGGAAAAGCGCGTGCACCGCGCGCAAGAAACACAGCGCTCACGATCCAGAAGGACTTGGGCTGACAGGTTGATCGGCTTGGGGAAGGTGCGCTTCGGCCCGTCGAACCGAGTATCACCCTGACCATTGGTCATGGCCTGGTTCTGCAGCGGGCACTCGCCGCCCTTGTCACAGATCGGGCAGTCGAGCGGGTGGTTGATGAGCAGGAACTCCATCACGCTGCGCTGAGACTCTTCAGCAGCAGCAGAGGTCATCTGCGTCTTGACGACCATGCCGTCCGAACATGTGACTGCACAGGCTGGTTGCGGTTTGGGCATGCCCTCGACCTCAATGAGGCACATGCGGCAGGCCGCCACCGGGTCGAGCAGGGGGTGATCGCAGAAACGAGGAACGGCCACCCCGAGCTGCTCGGCCGCGCGGATGATCAGCGTGCCCTTCGGCACTGATGTCTCAACTCCGTCGATGGTGAGCGTCACGAGATCAGGACGCGGTTCAACTGTGTCACCGGTGGTGGACGTCGTCGTGATAGTCATCAGGCATTCACTCCCGCAAACACGGTGGCAGCAACCGGGTCATACAGCTCGTCGGCGGCCGTGTGGGTGCCAAGGGCAATCTCATCGGCGAAGTACTTCATGGCGCCGGGGAACGGAGTGGCCGCGGCGTCACCAAGTGCGCAGAACGACCGGCCGGCAATCTGCGCCGATACCTCGTTGATCTTGGTGATGTCGGCGTCAGATCCGGTGCCGTTTTCGAGGCGGCGCAGCAGGTCGACCAACCAGTAGGTGCCCTCTCGACACGGAGTGCACTTGCCGCACGACTCATGCTTGTAGAACTCAAGCCATCTGGTGACCACCCGAGTGATGCTGGTGGTTTCGTCAAAGACCATGGGGGTGCCGGTACCCAGCATCGAGCCCGCCGCTGCGATGTCTTCGTACGTGTACGGAACGTCGAGGTGCTCCTCGGTCAACAGCGGAACGCTGGACCCGCCAGGCACCCAGAACTTTAGACGGTGGCCCTTGCGCATACCCCCTGCCCACTCGAGCAGCTCGCGCATGGTCGTTCCCATCGGAGCCTCGAAGATGCCGGGACGCTCGACATGTCCAGAGACTGCGAACAGCTTGACACCTGGCGACTTGTCGCTGCCGTAAGAGGTGTACCAGTCGGCTCCATTGGTGAGGATCGACGGAACGCTGGCGATAGTCTCGACGTTGTTCACGACGGTGGGCGAGGCGTAGAGCCCGGCGACCGCTGGGAACGGCGGCTTTAGCCGCGGCTGCCCGCGAAACCCCTCGAGCGAGTCGAGCAACGCTGTCTCTTCACCGCAGATGTAGGCGCCCGCCCCGGCGTGAACGGTAACTTCGAGGTCGAATCCCGAACCTTGGATGTTTGCGCCGAGCAAACCTGCCTCGTAGGCCTCACGTACGGCAGCTGCCACTCGCCGGATGGCATGTGGAACTTCGCCACGGATGTAGAGGAAGGCGTGGTTCGCGCGAATGGCGTACGAAGCGATGATGACGCCCTCGATGAGCGAGTGCGGGTTGGCCAGCATCAGGGGAACGTCTTTACACGCGCCAGGCTCGGACTCATCGGCGTTGACGACCAGGTAGTGGGGCTTTCCGTCGCCCTGGGGTACGAAGCCCCACTTCATCCCAGTCGGGAAGCCAGCGCCGCCCCTGCCGCGCAGGCCAGAGTCCTTGACCAGCTGGATGATGTCGTCGGGCTGTTTCGCAAAAGTGAGCGCGAGCGCTCCGTAGCCACCGTGGCGACGGTACCCCGTCAGCGTGTAGCTGTCGGCCTCGTCCCAGTGGGCGGAAAGCACAGGGGTCAGTGGCATGTCAGCTGCCCCTCACGGTCTCGGCGGCCCGACGTTGCGCCATATCGCTTCGCTCGGCATCGCCGTTTTCCTGAGCGAGCCGCAGTCCGGCCAACATGCGGTCGTCGCGATGGTCGCCCTCGGAAGCCAGGTGATCATCGACGCCGGCAATCACTCGTTCTGCGTCGGTGAATGTACGCACCACCGGGCCGCGCGTGCTGGTGACCGGTCGGCCTGCTCGGGCGTCGTCCACCACCTGCTTGGCCTTCTCGACAGTCATGTCGTCGAGGAACTCCCAGTTGGCCGTCATCACCGGCGCATGGGTGCAGGCTGCCTGACACTCGATGCGTTCAAGCGTGACCGCGCCGTCGTCGGTGGTCTGGTTGTTGCCCACGCCGCAGTGGTCGACCAATGCGCCCCAGATCTCGTCGCCACCGAGCAGCGCGCAGAGTGAGTTGATGCACACTCCGACCCGCATGCGCCCGCTCTCACGCTTGAGGTACATCGTGTAAAACGTGGACACCGCAGTAACTTCTGCTTCGCTGAGTTCGGTGAGCTCGGCGACCACCGTCAAGCCCTCGGGGCTGATGTAGCCATCGTCGGCCTGCACCAGGTGCAGCAGAGGCATCAGGGCCGACCGCTTGCGGGGATAGCGATCGAGCACCTCGCGCATCTGCGCCCGGGTGATCTCAGCGATGGCCATGGATGTCCTCTTGGAGTTCGTGGATCGTGATCAGCGGTCTACGCCGCCCATGACGGGGTCGATCGAGGCAACGGCGGCGATGACGTCGGCGATCTGAGCGCCCTCACACATGGCACCGACGGCTTGCAGGTTGGTGAACGACGGGTCTCGATAGTGGACGCGGTAGGGCCGAGTACCACCATCGCTTGCCATCACGACCCCAAGTTCGCCGCGCGGAGATTCTACGGCCGAATAGACCTGTCCGGCCGGCACGGAGAAACCTTCGGTGACGAGCTTGAAGTGGTGAATCAACGCTTCCATCGACTCGTTCATGATCTTATTGATGTGCGCCCTGCTATTGCCTTGTCCGTCGCTACCGATCGACAGTTGCGCGGGCCAGGCAATCTTGCGGTCATCGACCATGATCGGACCTGGCCCGGCCTCTTCGAGACGGTCGGCGACCTGCTTGACGATCCGTAGCGACTCGACCATCTCATCGAGCCTGATGCGGAACCGGCCGTAGGCGTCGCAGGTGTCCCACGTGGGCACGTCGAACTCGAACTCGTCATAGCCGAGATAGGGCTGGGTCTTTCGAAGGTCCCATGGCAAGCCGGTCGACCGGAGGATCGGGCCGGTGATGCCGAGCGCCATGCAGCCGGCCAGGTCGAGATAGCCAACGTCGACAAGGCGTCCTTTGAAGATCGGGTTCTCGTTGCAGAGCTTGACGTAGTCGAAGACACGCTTGCTCATCAAGGTGTGGAAGTCGCGGATCTTCTCGATGCCGTCGGCCGGCAGATCGTTGGCGACACCACCGGGCCGAATGTAGGCGTGGTTGAGGCGGAGCCCGGTGATCAGCTCGAAGAGGTCGAGGACGAGCTCGCGCTCGCGGAAGCCGATCGTCATGACCGTGAGCGCCCCGATCTCCATGCCACCGGTCGCGATGGCGACCAGATGCGAAGAGATGCGGTTGAGCTCCATCATCAAGATGCGGATGAGGCGGGCGCGCTCTGGGACCTCGTCGGTGATCCCCAGCAACCGCTCAACACCCATGCAGTAGGCGGTCTCGTTGTAGAACGGCGACAGATAGTCCATGCGGGTCACAAAGGTGACGCCCTGCGTCCACGTGCGGAACTCGAGGTTCTTCTCGATGCCGGTGTGCAGGTAGCCGACCCCGCAACGGGTGTCAGTGACAGTCTCGCCCTCGAGCTGGAGGATCAGGCGGAGCACTCCGTGGGTGGATGGGTGCTGTGGACCCATGTTGACGACCAGTGAACCCTCGGCCAGCTCAGCGGCCTCGGCCGCGAAGGCATCCCAGTCGCCGCCGCTCACGGTGTAGACGCGTCCATCGGTGGTACTGCGGGCGTCGGCGTAAGGATCGCCGGCCTCGGGGGCAGTGTCGTCCTGGGTCTCGTAAGGGCCGGTGGTGGTCATCAGGAGTAGTGCCTCCGCTCGTCCGGCGGTGCGATCTCGGCGCCCTTGTACTCGACTGGGATTCCTCCGAGCGCATAGTCCTTGCGCTGCGGGTGGCCCGGCCAGTCGTCCGGCATCAGCACACGGCTCAGCGACGGGTGCCCGTCGAAAATGATCCCGAAGAAGTCATACGTCTCACGCTCGTGCCAGTCATTGGTGGGATACACGTCGTAGAGCGATGGGATGTGCGGATCTGAGTCGGGGCACGAGACCTCGAGCTTGATCCGCCGGTTGTGCGTGTACGACAGCATCGGATAGACCGCGTGCAGTTCACGGTCTGTGTCACCTGGCCAATGGACACCGCTTACGCCCATGCACATCTCGAACCGCAATGCCGCGTCATCGCGCAGCACCTGTGCGACCTCGCGAAGATGCTGGCGCCGGATGTGCAACGTGATCTCGCCGAACTCGACAACAACTTTCTCGATGGCCTCGGCGAACTGCGGGTAGGCGCGCTCGAGCGCGTCGGCAACGTCGTCGAACCAGCCGCCGTAGGGCCGAATCGCCGGCGGTGCGATAGAGACAGTGCGCACCAGCCCACCGAATCCCGACGTGTCACCGTCATCGCCGGCACCGAACATGCCGGATCGGACGTCGACGACGTCGATGGTTGGCGTGCCGGCCGGGACGACCTCGGGAGTGGGCTCGTGCTCGCTCACCGGAGCAGACCCAACATGTCGCTTGTGGGAACCGCAGTGAGGGCGGACGCCTCGAGTTCGCGCTGCCACTCGACGCGCTGCGCACCCAGCTTCTCGTTCTTGATCTGCTCGTGCAGCTTCAAGATGGCGTCCATCAACTGCTCTGGACGCGGCGGGCAGCCCGGCAAGTAGATGTCGACGGGCACGATGTGGTCGACGCCCTGCACGATGGCGTAGTTGTTGAACATCCCGCCGCTCGAGGCGCAGGCGCCCATCGAGATGACCCACTTGGGTTCAGCCATCTGGTCGTAGATCTGGCGCAGGACAGGTGCCATCTTCTGACTGACCCGGCCGGCAACGATCATCAGATCGGCTTGGCGCGGAGAAGCGCGGAAGACCTCCATACCGAAGCGGGCGAGGTCGTAGCGCCCGGCGCCGGTGGCCATCATCTCGATCGCGCAGCAAGCCAGTCCGAACGTGGCGGGCCACAGCGAACCCGACCTGGCCCAGCCGGCGAACTTTTCGACGGTGGTGAGCATGAAACCACTCGGAAGCTGTTCCTCAAGACCCATGGTGGCCCCTCTCAGAGTGAGGTCGACTCGGCGCTAGTCCCATTCGATGCGCTAGTCCCATTCGAGCCCCCCACGACGCCAGACGTAGGCAAACGCGACGCCCAGCGTCAGAATGAAGAGCAGCATCTCGATGAGGCCGAAGATTGCCAGCTGATCGAACGCGACCGCCCACGGATAGAGAAACACGATCTCGATGTCGAACAAGATGAAGAGCATCGCGGTCAGGAAGTACTTGATGGGGAATCGACCACCGCCGATCGGCTGCGGCGTCGGATCGATGCCGCACTCGTAGGCGTCGAGCTTGACCCGGCTGTAGCGCTTAGGCCCGGACAACGACCCGGCCACGATCGAAAACGCAGCGAACCCAAAGGCAAGAAGGCCAAGAAAGAGGATCGGAACAATCGGATTCACGGCTCGCTGCTCCCTTCAGGTCCGGCGTCGGCCCAAGACGTGGGCCACGGACCGCCGTTCATCCTAGGGCGGCGGCTGCTGCCGCGTCCCCGGGTGGGGTGACCGATGGTGGTCACGCGGCTGGGGCGAGCTTCGTCATGGCGTTGATCACTTTGTCCATGGCGTCCCCGTCGCGTGGATCGGTGAGGTTCGCAAGCAGTTTCAGGGTGAACCGCATCAGTACTGGATGCGGAAGCCCATGGCGAGTGGCGAGCTTCATGACGTCGGGGTTGCCGATCAACTTCACGAAGACGCGCCCCAAGGTGTAGTAGCCGCCGTAGGCGTCCTTGAGCGCAGCTGGGTAGGCCTCAAGTGCCCGCTCCCGGGCGTCTGCAGTGGGGCGTCCGAGCGCCTGGACGATGGTCTCTGCCGCCATCGCCGCTGACTCCATGGCGTACGCGATGCCCTCGCCGTTGAAGGGATTGACCATCCCGCCAGCGTCGCCCACGAGCAGGAGCCCGCGGGTGTAGTGGGGGGTGCGGTTGAAGCCCATCGGAAGCGCCGCGCCGCGGATCGGTTGCGTGCGGTTCTGCTCGCGGAAACCCCACTCCTCTGGGGTGGTGTCGAGCCACCGGCGCAGCAAGTCTCTGTAGTCGACCTTGCCGAAGGCGGTGGAGGAGTTGAGGATGCCGAGCCCGGCGTTCACAGTGCCGTCACCGACGCCGAAGATCCAGCCGTAGCCGGGCAGCAGCCGGTCGCCGTCCCACAGCTCGAGCCACGACTCGAGCCAATCGTCGTGGGTACGGTCGTGGGTACGGGGGCTGGTGTAGTACGTCCGGACCGCCACACCCATCGGTCGGTCATCGCGCTTGCGTAGGCCCATGGCGAGCGAGAGGCGCGTCGAGTTACCGTCTGCGGCCACAACGAGCGGCGCCCGGAACTCGAGCTCTTCGCCCTTGCTGCCGTCGGCGTTCGATGTGCGGGCTGACACCCCGACGATGCGTCCGAGGGCATCGAGAACCGGGCCGGTGACTGCGGTGTTCTCGTGCAGGCGCGCGCCAGCCTTCAGAGCCTGTCGCGCCAAGATCTCGTCGAAGTCCTCGCGGGTGCGCACCAGGCCGTAGTCGGGGAACGAGGCCAGATCTGGCCAGGGCAGCTCGAGGCGCATGCCGCCACCGATGATTCGCAGGCCCTGGTTGCGGATCCACCCGTCAGCCGGGTCAGGGTCGATGCCCATGGCGAGGATCTGCTTGACCGCGCGCGGCGTGAAGCCATCTCCGCACACTTTCTCGCGCGGGAACGAGGTCTTCTCCAGCAGCAGCACGTCGAGCCCCGCCTGGGCCAGGTGGTAAGCCGTCGTTGACCCAGAAGGGCCGGCACCGACGACGATGACATCGGCGCTGTGGTCGCTAGCAGGAAGTGGCACGCGGCGTCCTCATGAGACAGGGGTGATCGACTTTGTGAAAGCTTTCACGAGCAGAGCCAAGTGTATTCCTCCCACGCAGAAACCGACAATGCAGATCTACCAGAGGGTGCAACGTCACGTTGCGTCCAAATGACGAAGTCAACGCCGCAGTCATCCATCAAGTCGTCTTGGTCGCCGCCCCCATGAGTGGTGCGTTGGCTACGTCATACGGAAGGAACGTGACGTTCCCCCCGCGGTGGGTTTAGGGGTTGGTTCACGGGTGGGCGGGGGGGCGGGTGCCGCGGTGCAGGGCCACGATGCCCCCCGAGAGGTTGCGCCAGGCTACCGACGCCCATCCGGCCTGCTGCATGAGCGCCGCCAGATGAAGTTGGTCCGGCCAGTCTCTGATCGACTCCGCGAGGTAGACGTAGGCGTCGGGATTGCTGGACACCGCTCGAGCCGCGGGCGGCAGAGCGCGCATCAGGTACTCGCTGTAGAGCGTGCGGAACGGTCGCCAGACCGGCTGGCTGAACTCACAGACCACGATCCGCCCGCCCGGACGCGTGACACGCAGCAACTCGGCCAGGCCGGCTGCCGTGTCGTGCAGGTTGCGCAAGCCGAACGAGATCGTGACGCCGTCAAAGCTGCCATCCGCGAAGGGCAGCCGCAGACCATCCCCGGCGACGAAGGCCAGCTCGGGACGACGCTCCTTGCCGACCACCAACATGCCCTGCGAGAAGTCACAGGGGACCACGAAGGCACCAAGGCGGCTCAGCGGCTCGGACGACGTCCCGGTACCGGCCGCCAGGTCGAGGATTCGCTCCCCTGCCTGAGCGCCGAGTGCCGCCACAACCGCTTGGCGCCACCGCCTGTCCTGCCCGAGTGACAGCACATCGTTGGTCAGGTCGTACTTGGCGGCGACGCCGTCGAACATCTGGGCAACATCGAACGGTTGCTTGTCCAACTGGGCGCGAGTCACGCCAGAAGTCTGCACCGTGATCCCGATGTTGGCCGTTCCGGGTCAGGCGCCCCGTTCGGTCGATGCGACGGCCACGCGATTCAGCCTTAGGCTATTGACCTGTGAGCACCACCGCGCGTACCCGCACCCTTGCGCGCTCAGTACCCATCGCCGATCCCGGACCCCTCCTCGACGCCCTGCCCGACAGCCAGATCGTGACGTGGTCCCGAGGAACCGACGGATTCGCCGCGTGGGGTGAGGCAGCCAGGCTCACCGTTTCTGGTCCCGATCGATTCGCCCAGGCAGCTCGCTGGTGGGCAGACCTCTCATCGTCCCTGGAGATCGACGACCAGGTGCATGTGCCCGGGTCAGGTCCGGTGGCGTTCGCCTCCTTCACCTTCGACGACGGCCCGGGCGCCTCGATCATGATTGTGCCGAGCGTCATCGTCGGACGCCGCGACGGAGCCTCCTGGATCACGACGATCGGCGACGCCGACGCGGCCGTTACTGAGCCGGCACCGATAAGGGCAGCTGGACAGGTCCGGTACAGCGACGGCAGCGTCTCGTCGGCCAGTTTCGAACGCTCGGTCGAGGCTGCCGTTGGACACATCGCGGCCGGCGCTCTCGACAAGGTGGTGCTCGCGCGCGACCTGGTAGCCATGACGCAAAACCCGATCGACGCCCGTGCCTTGCTCGGCCCGCTTTCCCGCATGTACCCGAGTTGCTGGACTTTCGCCATCGACGGTCTGATCGGTGCAACGCCCGAGCTACTTGTTCGGCGCACCGGCGATCACGTCGTCTCGCGCGTCCTCGCCGGAACCACCCCGCGCAGCAGCGACGCCGTAGTCGACGCCCAGCACGCCGCTGACCTGCTGGCGTCCAGCAAGGACCGTGCCGAACATGAGCTTGCCGTGCAGTCGGTGTCGCAGACACTTGGGCCTTTCTGCTCCGACCTGGTCGTCCCGCGCGCACCTGAAGTCGTTCGGCTGGCCAATGTTCAACACCTGCAGACCGACATCACCGGCCGGCTCGCAAACGGTGAATCAGCACTCGACCTTGCGGCCTCGCTGCACCCCACCGCAGCAGTCTGCGGGACGCCCACAGGCCGGGCCCGAGCCCTCATCCGCGAGTTGGAGGGGATGGACCGAGGCCGGTACGCAGGGCCAGTCGGATGGATCGACTCCCGCGGCGACGGGGCCTTCGGTATCGCGCTTCGTTGTGCACAGATCGATCCGGATGACGCACGCACGCTCCGCATGTACGCCGGCTGCGGCATCGTTGCCGGGTCGGTCCCCACAGACGAGCTGGCCGAGTCTCAGACCAAGCTGCTGGCGATTCGAGAGGCACTTGAGTCGCGCTGACGACGCCCGATCAACCACGTTCTCGCTCAATCAGTCGCCAATGCTTGCCAGCTGCCTCTCGATGACCGCTCGGTCGTCCGAGTCATTGACGCGCTCGAGCAACTCTCGTGCCTTCACGACCCACGCATCGCGCTCAGCGGCGTGACCTGCCACCGCGTGCGCCCTGGCCAACCCCTCGCAGGTCGACGCCTTGAGCCACAGCGGGACATCAGCTGTTGCCGCCCGTTCATAAGCGGATGCGGCGAACTCCAGCGCCAGGCCGGGGTGCCCGGTGAGCGCCGCAACGTGAGAGACCTGCCAATCGCCGGTGATCCACTGCTCGTCGCCGCCGATGTCGTCCCACAGTGCTCTGCTTGCCATTGCCAGCGTCAGAAGCCGTCTGTCGTCAGCGGGAGAGCGTCCTGACTTGTCGATCAGGTCCCACGCCTGGTTGTAATACCGGACGGCCAGGGCTCTTTGCTCCTCCACCATGCTGGCCAGACTACGGCGAACACACCCTCTGGGTCGACGCGTGAAACGAACGTCACGGCTGTGTTCCGCTACTACGCCAAACTCGCGGCCGAGGACGACGATCG
>JBDTTS010000015.1:0-15993 GCA_039930525.1 Actinomycetes bacterium
CGGGTGTCTGCGACCCCGGGGGAATCCCTCGGATGTGTCCTCGGAATTTGGGCGCATCCCGACGATGAGGCGTACTTGGCGTCGGGATTGATGGCGCAGGCGGCCGCTGCCGGTTCACGAGTCGTATGCGTCACGGCTACCCGCGGTGAGGGTGGTTCACTCGATCATGAGAAGTGGCCGCCACACGAACTCGCGGAAGTGCGCACCGGCGAGTTGCAGAGATGCCTGTCGATGCTGGGAGTCGAGGAGCACATCTTCCTGGATCTGCCGGACGTCGACTGGGAGACGCCGCTGAACGAGGAGGGGGCCAACAAGGTGGCCGCGATCGTGAAGGACGTTGCACCCGATTCCGTGCTGACTTTCGGGCCAGATGGAATGACAAACCACGAGGGGCACAAGTCGGTGAGCCGCTGGGCAACCGACGCTTTTCGACGTCACGCGCCTGCGGGATCGAGGCTGTTCTACGCCGTCCAATCAAGAGCGTGGGGCGAGGAGTTCCTTCCGACGTTAGAGGCGCTCGGTGCCTTTCGCGATGGGGCGAAGCCCCCGGTACTGGCGGATACAGACATCGATCTCGATCTGATTCTTACCGGCGACCTGCTCGAGCTGAAGGTTGCCGCCATTCGCGAACACGTGAGCCAGGTGGCTGGCCTCATCGCGGCTTTTGGCGCAGGCGATTGGTCGCGCGGAATGGCTCGCGAGTCGTTCCGGTTGGCCGGGTCGAGGCCCGCATGAGCGGATGGTTCGGGCTCCTTGGGTCGGGTGAGTTTCAAGAGTGGTCACGTGGCGTCGACTCATGGCTTCTTGACCGAGTGACCGGAGATGGTCGTGTGCTTATCCTGCCCACGGCTTCGGCGCCTGAAGGCGATGAGGTGTTCACTGCTTGGGCCGAGCAGGGGCTAGGGCACTTTGCGGCTTCGGGCATCCCGGCCGAGGTTCTTGAGGTTCGCGATCGCACCGACGCAGATGATGCGTCGATGGCGGAGCAGGTTGTGGGCGCGTCGTTGGTCTACTTCTCGGGCGGCAATCCTGCGTATCTGGCCGCGCAGCTGCGTGGAACCGCCCTGTGGCGTTCGGTCCTCGACGGCCTCGATCGGGGAATGGGATACATCGGCTGCAGCGCAGGTATGGCTTGTCTTGGGCGGCGGGCTCCAGACAGCAGTGCAGACAGCTTCTCACCGGAACAGTGGGGGCAGGGCCTCGAAGTATTTCCACACGCTTGGCTGGGTCCGCACTGGGACATGCTTGACCGGTTCGCTCCCGGAATCGTTGACCAGTTGGTGCGCCTCGTTCCGGCTGACGAGTTGCTGGTCGGCGTCGACGAGCAGACGGCGATGGTCGGTGACGGTGACAGCTGGGAGGTGATGGGCCGCGGCGGCGTCCACGTAAGGTCTGGAGATATTTGGGAGAGGTATTCGGCATCTCAAGAGATCCTGATTTCCCTTTCCAGTTAAGTAAAAATACGAGGAGCTCTCATGGCCAAGACTGAAGTAACGGAGTCCGCGGTGGTCGCGGCACTTCATGCCGACCTACCGATCTCAAGTGAGGCGACGACCTCGCGCACCGTGGTCAGCAACGATGCAGCCAGAGTCGTGGCGTTCGCCATGGACGCCGGGCAGGAGCTCACTGACCACTCCGCAGCCAAGCCTGCTGTGGTGCAGGTGATCGAAGGGCGTCTGGCTTTCACGGTTGCCGGCCAGCAACAAGAGCTAGAAGTGGGTGACGTCGTGTACCTCGCGCCAGGTGAACGGCACGCGGTGGTCGCCCTCACACCATGTCGTTTCGTTTTGGTGCTGGTCACGGCAGCCTGACCACCAATCGTCGAGCATGCACAGAAGCGCGCACATCACACGGTGCCCCCGGCAGGATTCGAACCTGCGCACACGGCTCCGGAGGCCGATGCTCTATCCCCTGAGCTACGGAGGCGGGGACTTCGGGAGGCTATCAGCGGGCACCGGTGACGCTCGCTGCGGCCCAACTCGCTCGGCAATGACGTGGCGCCGTTTCGTCCCACAGGGTAGGCAGGGTGCATGACAACGCCTGGAGCAGCCGATCCGAGTCGGATCGAGTTGTCCCGCGACGGTGAGGTGCTCGGTCGGTTTCATCGCTTCGATGCTGAGCCCCCGGTGGCGGAGTTGTTCGAACCGAACGGAGATCTCGTCGATGTCGTCGAGGCCGTATTTGCGGACTTGGCTGGTTGGAGTCTGACCACAACGCACGACCCTTTGGCTGACGCCCTCGTGCGTCGCGGGGCCACCCCCACTCGCCACTTCTCGTTAATGTCTGTTGACCTGCGCTCGATCGATCTCGAAGAGCACTCGGCTGAAGGTCAGCTTCTGAGGTCCCTCTCGGTTCGCCGACTTCGATCCGAGGACCCGATCCCGCCTGAGGTGGTGCCGCTGGTCCGGTCGGCTTACCCGCCTGGGCATGCCGATGAGGAACATGGGTCTGACGAAGACATCATCGGGGATATCCAGCGGGCACAGTCCGGTGGCAGGTTGGGTCCGCTGATGGACCAGAGCGCGTTCTTCTTCGACGCCGAACGCCTTGTCGCGATGCTGCTCATCAATCGGGTACCAGGCGCAGCGCCGTTAGGGGGGCCTTGGGTGACCGACGTGTGCCGGGCGCCGGACTCCAAGTACGCCGGTCTTGGCCGCACAATGTTGCTGCGACTGATGCGGCTTCTCATTGACAATGGCGAGGCCGCCCTTTCCCTTGCTGTCACTGAGGGAAACCCGGCACGACGCCTCTATGAAGCGCTCGGGTTCACCGTCGTGGCGACGACGCGCAAAGTGCGTGTGCCGCTGTAGGCAAAGGTGCAAATGGCTGCGGTCGGGTTATGGTCGTGCAGATACGAAGCCGACTTCAGGAGTGCAAAATGGGTTCGAACGCCCAACGCCGACGCGAGGAGCGCGAACAGAAGATCGCGCAGATGCGCAAGGACGACACCTCGCGCGCGCGTCGATCCAATGGCCTGTTGACCGCTGGTCTTGTGATCGCGGTCGTTGTCGCTGTTGTTGGCGTGGTGTGGGCCGTCCAAACCGGAACCGAGGACCCAACACCTGGGGCCCTCGAGGAGGTGCAGGTCTACTCATACAAGGCTGCTGAGCACACCGACGACCCGGTGGAGTACGACGAGTCGCCACCGGTCGGTGGGCCACACCGGCCGGTCTGGGAGGAGTGCGGCTACTACGACGACGAGATCGACGAAGCGAAGGCGGTCCACTCCCTTGAGCACGGCGCGGTCTGGATCACCTACGACCCCGCACTCGGGGCCGACGCCGTCGGTGCGCTCAAGGATCGGCTCAGCGAGAACTACACACTGCTCTCGCCCTACCCCGACCAGTCAGCGCCGGTGGTGGCTACCGCCTGGAACACCCAGCTCGAGCTCGACGGTGTGGACGACCCGCGACTTGACGACTTCGTCACTGAGTACCGCCAAGGACCCCAAACTCCGGAGCCGGGCGCTTCCTGCTGACCACCCGGCCGGTTTTCTGAAGATCCCCAGTCGCCTCCGGATGTTGCCAAACCTTTACCCCGGGATTGACTGAACGTTCGACCAGTGAACCAACTCATGGCAGGCTGCAGCCATGTCTCTCGACTTTGCGGATATCAACCCAGCGGCGGCTAAGGCTGCCGACACCCAGACCGGCTCTGACCTGCCCTCACGCGCCCAGTACGTGGTCGTCGGCGGTGGCGTGATCGGAACGTCGATCGCGTACCACTTGGCCACGATGGGCGCCAACGACGTCGTCCTGCTCGAGCGCAAGCAGCTGACGTCGGGAACGACCTGGCATGCGGCCGGAGAGGTCGTCTCGGGAGGGGCGTCTGAAGACCCGCTGTGGATGGCCCGCTACTCGCGTGAGCTCTACACAAGGCTGGAGGCCGAAACCGGGCTGTCGACCGGATTCAAGGATGTTGGCTACCTGCAGCTGGCGACGACCGAGCGGCGCGACGAGGCCTACCGCCGCGAGACCGCCTACATGCGATCGATCGGCATAGAGAAGCAGATCCTGGCACCCGAACAGATTCTCGACATCGTCCCGATGATGAAGGTCGACGACGTCATCCACGGGTTCTGGACGCCCGATGAGGGTCGTGCGAACCCGGTCGACGTCACTATGTCGATGGCCAAGGGCGCCAGGATGAAGGGCGCTGCAATCTTCGAAGAGACCGAGGTGATCGACTTCGTCGTGACGGACAACCGCATCACGGGTGTCGTCACCGAACGCGGCACGATCGAGTGCGAGAAGGTCGTGCTGGCTTCGGGTCTCTGGGGCCGCGAACTGGCCGCGAAGGCAGGAGTCACGGTACCGCTCCAGGCCGCTGAGCACTACTACCTGCTCACCGAGCCAATTGACGGCGTCACCACCGAGAACGTCCCGGTGATCGAAGACCCCGAGGCGTACGGCTACTACCGCGAAGAGGGCGGCGGCCTGCTCGTCGGCATGTTCGAGCCCGTGGGTGCGGCCTGGTCGCTGGACGGCACGCCAAAGGAGTCCGCCTTCACAGTGCTTCCCCCTGACTGGGACCGGTTGTCGCCGTTCCTCGAGAAGGCAATGCAGCGGTTCCCGGCCCTCGAAGACGCTGGCATCCGAACGCTCTTCTGCGGGCCTGAGAGTTTCACCGACGACATTTCGCCGATGCTGGGCGAGTCGCCAGAGGTCGACGGGCTCTACCTGGCCTGTGGACTTAACTCGGTCGGAATCTTGATGGGCGGCGGCTTGGGTCACGTCATGGCCCAGTGGTTGATCGAGGAGTATCCACCGATCGACCTGACTGAGGTGGGCGTCGACCGTACGCACGAGTTCCAGGCCACGCGGCAGTTCCGCAAGGAGCGCACCATCGAGCGTTTGGGCTTCTTGCTCAACGACCTTTCGTGGCCGAACGCGATGCCCAAGCAAGCGCGCAACGTGCGCCGAGGACCCTTCCACGATCAGCACGTCGCCGACGGTGCCTACCTGGTGGCGAGCAACGGGTGGGAGTACCCCGAGTTCTTTGCCGGGCCTGGAACGACGCCGACGGTCGAGTGGGGTTTCAAGCGTGGTCTGGCCTTTGAGCGCACCGGCGTCGAACACCAGAACGCGCGCGAGAACGTCGGTGCGATCGACATGACGATGATGTCGAACTACCTGGTGCAGGGTCCGCATGCGATGCAGGTGCTGAACCGGGTGTGCTCGAACAACATCGATACCGAAGTCGGCCGCGTGGTGTACACCCAGTGGCTCGACGAGCGCGGCGGCATCATCGCTGATGTCACCGTGACGCGTCAGGCCACCGACCAGTTCCTCGTGATCAGCGCTGACAACGTTCACCGGCGTCTGCCGGCGTGGATCAGGCGGCACACCGACGGAGGCGAGTTCCTCACCGTCACTGATGTCACCAGCGGTCTGGCTCTGTTGACGGTCCAGGGGCCCAAGTCGCGTGAGCTGCTGCAGCGGCTCAGCCCCAATGACTGGTCGAACGAGGCCTTCCCGTTCCTTTCGGCGCAGAAAGTCGAACTCGGCTACACGCCACTGTGGGCGCTACGCGTCACCTATGTCGGTGAGCTCGGCTGGGATCTGTTGATCCCCACCGAGTTCGGTGCCACGTTGTACAACCAGCTTCGCGACGCCGGGTCAGACCTTGGGTTCATGCCAACGGGGGTCGGCGCGCTCTCGTCGATGCGCATGGAGAAGGCGTACCGCGACATGGGCCACGACATCGATTCCACCGACACGCCCCTTGAGGCAGGTCTCGGGTTCGCTGTTGCCTGGGACAAGCCCGGGGGCTTCATCGGACGCGAGGCGCTACTCAAGCAGAAGGAGTCCGGTCCGCTGAAGAAACGCCTGGTCAACGTGCTGCTGGAGACCCCTGAGCACGACCTATTGGGCGCCGAGCCGATCTTCATGGATGGGGTCCCACTTGGCTCGCTCCGGGTAGGCGCTTTTGGGTACACGCTGGGGGCTGCGTGTGGCATCGCCGACATCGAGCGCGACGAGGGATTCACCGCCGCAGACATCAACGCGGCCAACTTCGAGGTCGACATCGCGGGTACGCGAGTGCCGGTCAAGGCGTCGCTCAGGCCGTTCTTCGACGCCGACCGAAGCCGCCCGCTGTCCTGAGCGTGCTGTCGGGCGTGGTTCCATCGTAGGTATGACCTTTCGTGCTGCCGGGATCGTGCTTGGGGTCATTGTCTCGACGGTGCTCGTGGTGGCCTGTTCGCCGTCACCCACTCCTGAGCCCAGCAGCGAGGGCATCGACGGAGTGCAGACTTACGGCGACTTGACGCGCGAACACACCGGCGACGCTGTGGACTACCCACAGAGTCCACCCGTGGGCGGCGATCACGACAAGGAATGGGTCGACTGCACTGGGACGGTCTACGACGAGGTGCTCCCCAACGGGAAAGCTGTCCATGCACTCGAGCACGGCGCGGTGTGGGTGACGTACACCGATGACGCTGACTCTGGCGACGTGGATGTCCTGGCGGCGAAGGTCGAGGGGCAGCCCTACTCGTTCATGAGCCCCTATGCCGAGCAGGAGGCGCCGATCGTGTTGACCGCCTGGGGCGTCCAGCTGGAGGTCGACGATGCCAGCGACGACCGGATCGACGAGTTCCTCACCACGTATAGGTCGGGGGCGCAGACGCCGGAACCTGGAGCGACCTGTGAAGCAGGAGACATGGCGTGAAGGTGGTCACCGTAGTTGTCGCTTCGGTGGCCGCGCTCGTCTTGGGGGCGGCGCTCGGCGCGCTGCTCCTCGGCGGTGACAGTGAGCCTGGAGACCAGTCGGCAGAGGCCGGATTTGCCCGCGACATGTCGGTGCACCACGCCCAGGCGGTCGAAATGGCCTTCATGATTCGCGACAACACCGACGACCCCGAGATCCAGGTGATGGCCTACGACATCATCAACACTCAGCGCGCCCAGATGGGCATGTTCAGCGGATGGCTTCAGCAGTGGGAGCTGCCGCAGACATCGGTGCGCCCGCCGATGCAGTGGACCGACCACGGTCACGGCGGTGACGAGATGTCGTCCTACGACGACATGCCTGGCATGGCCTCCGACGATCAGCTCGACCAGCTGAGCCGAGCCGAAGGGGTCGAGGCAGAGATCCTCTTTCTCGAGCTGATGATCGACCACCATCAAGGTGGCGTCGAGATGGCCCAAGCCGTGCTGCCGCTGACCGAGCGCACCGAGGTGACCTACCTGGCCGACACGATCGTCGCCGGGCAGCAGGCAGAGATCGCGACCATGGAGACGATGCTGGCCAACCGCAAGGCCCTCTACGACCCCGCCTAGCGCACGCACCAGAACCGCCCACCCAAGCCCGCCGACTGTCCCCTTGGGCGATGCTCAATCGCGCCGAGTGTCAGGCTGGTGGACGCCTACGGTCGTCGAGTGTGGAGTTGCCTGCACCACTTCTTCTTGCGGTTGCGTCGACGGGGTACGGACTGCGCACACTCGACGACGTGATGTGGCACCCAGAGGGACAGTCGGCGGGCCCTGGTGACCACCAGGGGGACTGTCGGCGGGATTGGGTCAGTGGCCGGCCAGCAGGTCGAGCGCTTTGTCGAGGACGCGGGCCGGACGGCCGGTGCTCTGCTCGCGTCGATCGACCCAGTCGGCGAGCCGAAATCCGGCGTTGATCCCGACAAACCGAAGGGGCTCAGGCTCGAACGCCCGCGACTCGCGGCCGACCCAGGGGAGAGTGGTGAGATCGCTGTCGGTGCCGGTGATCAGGTCGGCCAGCGTGCGTCCCGCAAGGTTGGTGAGCGTGACGCCGTCACCGGCGTAGCCACCGGCAGTAGCCAATCCGGTTGAGCGGTCGAGACGCACTGAGGGGAACCAGTCTCGGGGGACTCCAAGGACGCCACCCCAGCGATGAGTCACAGCCACCTCACGCAGAGCGGGGAACAGACCAACGAGGGTTCGGTGGAGAGACTCGTGGACGCCGCGTGGGTGTTCGAAAGCGGGATCGATCTTCGATCCCCAGTGGTAGGGCGCACCGCGTCCACCGATGGCGATTCGGCCGTCAGCTGTGCGTTGGGCATAGACGATGAACCGGCGGTCGTCGTTGAGGGTCTCTCGCTCACGCCAGCCGATCTCGTCCCAGATGCTTTCGTCGATGGGCTCGGTGGCGATCATCAGCGAGTAGATGGGGGTGAGCGCTCGGCGGTAGTGCGGCAGCGTCGATGTGTAGCCCTCGAGCGCTCGGACGACGATTTCTGCGCGGACGTCTCCGTGATCGGTGCGCACTATGCCTGGCTCGATCGCGATAACCGCGGTTCCTTCGTAGATGGTCACGCCGAGGCGCTCCGCGGCGGACGCCAGACCACGCACCATTCGCGCGGGGTGAATCGCGGCGCAGTGCGGGGTATAGAGACCGCCAAAGACGCCGTCGGCGTTGACGCGCCCGCGGGCCTCGTTGCGGTCGAGCAGCATGAGATCGTCCTCGCTGCGGTCCCACTGTCGTGCGTGCGCCAACTGCGCATTGAGGCGGTTCCATTGAAGCGGTGACGTGGCGACCCGCAGGTACCCGCCTTTGGCAAAGTGGCCGTCAATTCCTTCGTCGGCCGCCACTTTGCCCACTTCGTCAATGCTCTCGTCGGCGGCCAGCTGGAGGCGAAGCGTCGCCTCTCTCGACGATTCCTTAGCGATCTGCTCCCATGAAGTGGGAAGGAAACCAGAAGCCCAGCCGCCGTTGCGACCCGATGCGCCGAAACCGGCAAACTCCTTCTCCAGCACGACGATGCGCAGTGACGGGTCGCGCTTGGCGAGGTAGTAGGCCGTCCACAGCCCGGTGAATCCGCCGCCCACGATGGCGACGTCAGCATCAACGTTGCCCGGCAGTTGGGAACGCAGGGCAGAGAGATCGCCAGCTGGCAGCGAGTCGTGCCAGTAAGAGATCGAGCGTCGCGCGGCTTCCATGGTCTCCTCATCGTTTCCGTATCTACATACGGTATAACGGGAGACATGACAGAGGTCAAGCGCAAAGGCCGCCCGCTCGCCCATGACCGGGGCGAGCTGCTTCGTCATGCAAAAGCCGTGGCGGTCGAGCGTGGGTTCGACGCCTTACGGTTCACCGACGTGGCCGAGGCCACTGGCGTCCCAGTGAGTTCACTGCAGTACGCCTACGGGACGCGTGACGAGCTTGTCCGCGAAGTGCTGCGGGCCGGCGTGGCCGAGGAACTGCAGCGCATGCAGTCGGCGGTCGAGCGAGAGCTTGACCCGTGGAAGCGGATCGAGACCTTCATCCGGCTGGGGATCTCGATTGACGATTCCCGGCGGCGCGAAGGCTGGCTGCTCTGGATCGAGTACTGGCGCGCCGCTTCGCGTGACCTCGAGCTGCGCGAGGAGTCAGCCGCGATCTCTCGCCAGTGGCGGCGACTGGTGCGGCGAGCTGTTGAGGACGGGGTGACCATCGGTCGCTTCCACATCGACGGCACCGGCGAGGACGCTGCGGCGTCGCTCGTGGCGCTGGTGGACGGCATGTCGCTTCAGGTCGAGGTAGGCGACGACCGGATGCGCTCGGCTCGAGCTACCCGGGCTGCCATGCGCGCGGCTCGTCGGATTCTGGGGATGGCCAAGCCGTGACCGCGATCCTCTTGGCGCTCGGTTCCTCAATCGCTTTCGGCCTGACCGACTTCCTCGGTGGCCTCGCCGCGCGCCGAGCCCACATCTTTCTGCTGGGAACGATCACTCAACCCTTTGGGCTCGTCGTCCTGCTCGTCGTGGCGCCTCTGGTCGGGGGAACCGTCACTTCCGAGGTCTGGCTTTGGGGAGCGATCTCTGGACTCGGCGGAGCCTTCGCCTACGTCTTCTTGTTCCGGGCGCTGGCAATGGGACCGATGAGTGTGGCGTCCCCGATATCTGCTCTGGTGGCTGTGGTGCTCCCAGTCATCGCTGGTGTCGCCTTCGGCGAGCGGCTTCCGTTGCTCGGGTGGGTCGGCATCGCCTTCGGGATGCTGGCGGTGTTGATGGTCTCGCAGGTGCATGAAGATGCCCCGCACCCGGTGTCGGCACAGCTGCTGCTGCTGTCGTTCGGAGCCGGAGTCTTCATCTCGGTCTTCCTCATCGCCCTGGAACGGGCGCCAGACGACAGCGGACTCTGGCCATTGGTTGTCGTCCGAATCGTCACGTCAGTGCTGCTGGTTGCATCGGCCTTGGCGGCGCGGGTGATGGCACGGCCAGGGCGAGATGTCGCAGTGCTGGCCATCGTCTCGACGCTGTTGGACGTCACGGCCACGGCCATGTTCATGCTGGCGACGCGCGAAGGGTTGCTCACAGTGGTGGCCGTCATCACGGCCCTGTACCCGGCGGCGACCGTCATCATGGCGCGCCTGGTGCTCAAGGAGCACCTGCAGGCGCTCCAGCGCTGGGGGCTGGCTCTCGCCGCTGTCTCGGTAGCGGTACTTGCTTCGGTGGCCTGAAGGTGGGCGCCCACCTGGCCGATGGGAAGGTGTGATGGCACAGGGCCTGGGACAGATCATGGTCGTCGACGACTCATCGACGATCCGCGAGTTGATCGCGCTCAACCTGAGCCTCGAAGGGTACGACGTGCAAACGGCCTCAGACGGTGAAGAGTGCCTGCGACTGCTCGCCAGCGTCATCGAGGGCCGTACGCCGGCTCCGCAGCTGCTCTGCCTCGACGTGGTGATGCCCGGACTCGACGGGGTCGAGCTCACCGCCAAGCTCAAGGCCATGCCTGCCATGGCATCGATTCCCATCCTGATCATCAGCGCGTCTGCTCAGCAACGCGACTTTGAGCTCGCTCAAGGCGCGGGAGCCGATGGTTACCTGACCAAGCCGTTCGACCCTGACGAACTGCTCGCCCAGGTGCGGAAACTGGTGGCGAAGACCTGATCTGACAGGATCGCCCGCGTGGAACTGGTTGCCGTCGGACTTTCGCTGCTGCTCACCTTGCTCGCCGTGATCGTTGGTATGGCAAAGGTCCAGCGGCTGCCTGCCTCCGCCGAGGTCCGGGATCGTGCGAATGTGGCGCCGGCGATCTGGACGGTGTCAGGGTGGGTCGAGCTGGTGGCGGGCGGCTTCCTGGTCGTCGGAATCTTCGCTGCGCACGAGGCGGCCATCTTGGCGTCCATCGTGCTCGCCGTGTCGTACGGGATCCTCGCGATTCGTCAGCTGTCGCAAAGTTTGCCGCTGGCGGCGGCAACTCCGGCTCTCGTACTCTGCGCGCTCGGCGCCGCGACGGCTCTCTCGATCGTGGCAGCTGGCTGAGGGCGGTACGCCCCGAGCAGGTCGGCTCACTACCCTTGACGCGTGACCCCCGCTGAACTGGCCTCCGCTCTTACTGAGGTGCTTGACGCCGCTCTCGACGCCGGCGAACTCGAGGTTCCTGTCGAGCGCCGACCCGCTCAGGTGACCGTCGAGCGACCGCGGTCAGCCGACCATGGCGACTACGCCACCAGCGTGGCGCTTCAGCTGGCGAAGGCAGCCGGACGCCCGCCGCGCGAAGTCGCCGAGGTGTTAGCCAGGAGGGTCAGCGACGTCCCGGGCATCCAGTCGGTCGAGATCGCCGGACCGGGGTTCCTGAACATCACCCTTGAGGCGGCCGCACAGGGCGAACTCGCGCGGACCGTCGTCACGGCGGGGGAACGGTTCGGGCGCAACTCGACGATGGCTGGACGTCGGATCAATCTGGAGTTCGTGTCGGCCAACCCGACCGGGCCAATTCATATGGGAGGCACCAGGTGGGCCGCAGTCGGAGACTCTCTGGCCCGTGTCCTCAAGGCCAACGGCGCCGAGGTCGAGCGCGAGTATTACTTCAACGACCATGGGGCGCAGATCGATCGTTTCGCTCGGTCGCTTCTGGCTCGGTCCCGTGGTGAAGATGCGCCAGACGATGGCTACGCGGGGCAATACATCGCCGACATCGCGGCCCGCGTGGTCGAAGCGAATCCTGACGTGCTCGAACTACCTGACGCAGAAGCGCAAGAGGTCTTTCGTGAGGTTGGTGTCGAGTCGATGTTCACCGAGATCAGAAAGAGTTTGGCTGATTTTGGTGTCGAGTTCGATGTCTATTTCCATGAGAACGAGCTGCACGAATCTGGGGCGGTCGGGCATGCAGTAGACCGACTTCGCGAGCTCGGGCACATCTATGAGGACGATGGCGCTGTCTGGCTGCGCACCACGGAGTTTGGCGATGACAAGGACCGAGTTGTCATCAAGGGCGATGGGAACCCGGCTTACATCTCAGGGGACCTTGCCTACTACCTCGACAAGCGGGAGAGGGGTTTCGACCAGGTCATCATCATGTTGGGCGCCGACCACCATGGCTACGTGGGCCGGATGATGGCGATGTGCCAGTGCTTTGGCGACGTGCCCCACGAGCACCTGGAGATTTTGATCGGGCAGATGGTCAACTTGATGCGCGATGGCCAGCCGCTGCGTATGAGCAAGCGAGCAGGAACCGTCGTCACCATGGAGGATCTCGTTGACGCTGTCGGCGTGGACGCGGCTCGCTATGCCCTTGCGCGGTCGAGCACCGACTCGTCGATCGACATCGATCTCGACTTGTTGGCACGGAAAACCAATGACAATCCGGTTTTCTACGTGCAGTACGCCCACGCACGAATCGCGTCGCTGTTGCGCAATGCTTCTGATCTCGGACTCACGGTTGACCTTGACGGGTTCGACCCGTCGCGGCTCTCTCACGATCGTGAGGGTGACTTGCTCGGTGTGCTCGGGGAGTTTCCTCGGGTGGTCGCCGGCGCTGGCGAACTACGTGAACCACACCGAGTCGCGCGATACCTAGAAGAGCTGGCCAACGCGTATCACAAGTTCTACGACGCGTGCCGTGTCCTGCCACGAGGCGACGAAGAGGCGACGCCAACGCACGCTGCGCGCCTGGTTCTGTGCGCCGCAACTCGGCAGGTGCTGGCGAACGGGCTTGAGTTGCTCGGGGTCGCGGCTCCCGACCGAATGTAGCGACATCCGGGTGCCCATCGAGTACGTTCGCGGGATGGCGATGAAAGACGAGAAGGGCGAGATCCGCCTGAAGTGCCCGGTCTGTGATTGCAATGACTTCGACCGTCAGGAGTCGCGGCAGAATGGCCGTTGGGGAGTGACTAGCCACCGCATGACGCTGTACATCTGCCGCGAGTGCAGGTACGTCTTGCACTTTCACGATGCTCATAGCATCTTCAACCCCGGTTAACTGGAGGACGCTGATGGCTGACGGCGAACGCCGGTTCAAGGTGACCCCGGCCATGGTGCTCTGGTCGCTGTTGGCGCTGATCGCCATCATCTTGATCGCGCAGAACTCCTCAGACACCACCATTCAGGTCTTTGGCTGGACGATTCAGGCGCCACTCTTCGTCGTGATCGTCCTGGCGATGCTGGCGGGGTGGGGCCTCGGACTCTTCGGCTCGCAAGCATGGTCGTGGCGTCGTCGTCGCTCGCAGGACAGCGAAGATTGAGACAACGAAGGCGGCGCCCAACGTAGGCGAGGTGCAGCGCACTACCCTCGACGACTTGCCCACCAAGGAGTTCGAAGATGCGCGCGCACCCGGCTGGCCCACGCCACGGTGACCTGGTCACCGACGCTGTCCCTGCTTCTCCTCCGGCGGATCTGAACGCTCTCAGCGCCCATGTGTGGCCCACCGGAGTGCGACGGTCATCTGCTGGCGAGATGCAGGTGCATGGGAACTCGGTGCCCGATCTGGCGCGTGCCTTCGGGACGCCGCTCTTCGTGCTCGATGAGGATGACTTCCGAGGCAGGGCGCAGGCGTACGCCCGTGCCTTCACCGGCACTGATGTCTACTACGCAAGCAAAGCGTTCACAACCGTCGAGCTCTTGCGGTGGGTGGCCGAAGAGGGGCTCGGTCTGGACGTCGCGACGGGGGGCGAGCTCGCTGTCGCCGAGCGCGCGCATTTTCCGATGGAGCGCGTGCTCTTTCACGGCAACAACAAGTCGGTGGCCGAGCTGACGCACGCGGTGGAGCTCGGTGTGGGTCGTGTTGTCATCGACTCGACTGAGGAGATCCGGCGGCTGGCGCGCTGCGCCGAAGAGACCGGCGTCCGGCAGCAGGTACTTGTGCGCGTCACCGTCGGCGTCGAGGCACATACCCACGAGTTCATTGCGACCGCTCACGAGGACCAGAAGTTCGGTTTCTCTCTGGCGTCCGGCGCCGCTTCCCGCGCGATCGAGCTGGTTCTCTTGCAGCCCTCGCTCGAACTGGTGGGTCTGCACTCGCACATCGGCTCGCAGATCTTCGACACGTCAGGATTCGAAGTGGCTGCACACCGGGCCATCGAGCTATTGGCCCAGGTCCGGGAGCGCCACGGCATCGAGCTGCCTGAGCTCAACCTCGGTGGTGGTCTGGGCATTGCCTATATCGACTCTGACGACCCCGCCGAGACCGCCGACGTTGCTGCGAGTCTGCGGACCATCGTCGAGCGCGAATGCCGGGCCTACGAGCTGGCGGTCCCGCGTCTGGCTGTCGAGCCCGGGCGAGCCTTGGTCGGCCCGTCCATGACGACGGTCTACGAGGTGGGCACCGTGAAGCGGGTAGCCCTGGACGCCGGCGCCTCACGTACTTACGTGAGCGTCGACGGAGGTATGAGCGACAACCCGCGGACGGCGCTGTACGACGCCGACTACACCGTCGTGGTCGCCGATCGGCACTCTGACGCGGCACCCATGATGGCTCGCGTCGTTGGCAAGCACTGCGAGAGCGGCGACATCGTGGTCCGCGATGCGTGGCTGCCGGACGACCTCAGGGCCGACGACCTGCTCGCCGTCGCCGCCACGGGTGCTTATTGCCGCAGCATGGCGTCCACCTACAACATGCTGGGACGTCCCCCAGTCGTGGCCGTCTCTTCGTATGCCGACCCGCGGCTGCTCATCCGGCGCGAGACAGTCGATGACCTGTTGGCACTCGATACCGGCGCCTAGGATCGGCCCATGCGCATCTCCATGGTGCTGGACTGTCTCGACCCTGATGAGCTCGCGCCGTTCTGGCAGGCAGCCCTGGGCTATCGCCTCGTCGATCAGGCCGATGGCTACCGCATTCTGGCGCCCGCCGAGGGCGAGCCGCCAGGTCCGGTGCTGATCCTGCAACCGGTCCCCGAGGTACGGCCTGGGAAAAACCGGATGCACGTCGACGTCCACCCCAACGATGCGCTCGCACACATCGAGCACCTTGAGACGATGGGTGCGCGCCGGCTAGGAGCGCCGATTGCGGCGTATGGGGTCGAATGGCAGACCATGACTGACCCTGAGGGCCATGAGTTCTGCGTGGTCGCTCATGGGAGGCTTGACTCCGAACCACCCGAGGGCGACGCCTAGCCGCTCGGGAGCGCTCCGGCTGGTGCCGGGGTCGACCGACCGGGAGGAACGATGGGCGCCAAGCCGCTCAAGGTGGCTCTGCTGGGGGCAGGGGTGGTGGGGTCAGAGGTCGCTCGGCTGCTTGTTGAGCAGGCCGACGACCTTTCAGAGCGAGTGGGAGCACCCCTCGAACTGGTAGGCGTGGGCGTCCGGCGCGTCGACGCTGACCGCGGCCGCTGGATCGCGCCAGACTTGGTCACCGACGACCTGCACGAGCTGGTGACCGGCCGAGGTGCCGACATCGTGGTCGAACTGATGGGCGGGATTGAGCCGGCCCGCCAGTTGATTCTGGACGCTTTTGCGTCCGGAGCCAGCGTGGTGACGGGGAACAAAGCTCTGCTCGCCCAGCATGGCGCCGAGCTGCATGAGGCGTGTGACGCTGCCGGACTCGACTTCTACTTCGAGGCAAGCGTTGCCGGGGCGATCCCGCTGCTGCGACCGCTGCGCGAGTCGCTGGTCGGCGACCGGGTGCAACGCGTACTCGGGATCGTGAACGGAACCACTAACTACATCCTGACCCGCATGGACGAGAGCGGGGTTTCCTACGACGACGCTTTGGCCGAGGCTCAAGAACTCGGTTACGCCGAAAAGCCCGACCCGTCGGCTGATGTCGAAGGGTATGACTCGGCGGCAAAGGCGGCGATCATCGCCAGCCTCGCT
>JBDTTS010000016.1:0-15985 GCA_039930525.1 Actinomycetes bacterium
GCTGGTTGACCAGACCCCTGCACCCGCCAGCTCGCTCGAGTTGCCTGAACCCACCGAGACCGGGATCGGCGTCCATCTCTTCTATGCCATCCAGTGGTGGCTGTTCATCGTGATTGCCGTCGTCGGTTTTGTCGCCGTGCTACGACGTGAGGGCAGCGGGGCTGATCACATCACGGACGACGACACGCAGGACGCCGGGGTTCTCTAGCAGCAAGCAGATGCTTACCTCAACTAGTCTCGGGCGAGTGCTCGACACGTGCTCACCCAGAACACACTAGGTACCGGAGGCACCAACGATGGATCTCGGAGTCGCGGACCGCGTGTTCGTGGTCACTGGCGGCAGCAGAGGGTTGGGGCGCGCCACTGCTGAGGTCCTCGTCGCAGAGGGAGCCAAAGTCGTCCTCGCGGCGAGAGACCCCCATCAACTCACCGAGACCGTCGCCTCACTCGGGCCTGAGCGCTCCTTCGGGGTACCCACCGACCTCGCCGAATCCGGCGCCGAACAACGCTTGATGGCTGCGGCAATCGCTCGATACGGGCGCATCGACGGTGCGCTTCTCTCGTGTGGTGGGCCACCATCGGGATCGGTGTTGGAAACCGATGATGAAGCCTGGCGCGGCGCCTTCGAATCGGTGTTTCTCGGACCACTTCGTACCGCACGCGCTTTGGCCTCCACCATGGACGAAGGCGGAGCACTGGCGTTTGTGCTGAGCGGTTCTGCTCGCGAGCCGATTCCAGGCCTGGCCGTATCCAATGGGCTGCGGCCCGGCCTGGCCGGTGTGGTCAAGGACTTGGCAGACGAGCTTGCTCCACGTGCGATCCGGGTAAACGCCCTGCTACCTGGTCGGATCAACACCGATCGCACCCGAGAGCTCGACAGCAAGGCCGGCCGTGGCGACTCAGCGAGACGTCGTCACGAGAGTTCGATTCCGTTGGGGCGCTACGGCGATCCCATCGAGTTCGGCACGGTGGCGGCCTTCGCATTGTCTGCAGCCGCCTCGTACCTGACCGGAGCGCTGATTCCGATTGATGGTGGGGCGCGCCGGTCCCTGTAGCCGACCCACTGCTTGGCCAATGTTGGGGCGTGCGGCGCGCTAGAGCTGAGGCGCCAACTGGGTGC
The DNA here is from genome assembly GCA_039930525.1 of Actinomycetes bacterium. Lineage (GTDB taxonomy): Bacteria > Actinomycetota > Actinomycetes > JAHEKZ01 > JAHEKZ01 > JAHEKZ01. The sequence goes on from JBDTTS010000016.1 coordinate 1,121, forward strand.
GATAGAGGTCGGAATAGAGGCCACCCTGTGCGAGCAAAGAGTCGTGGGTGCCCCGCTCGACGATTCGGCCGTCATCGACGACCAAGATCTGGTCGGCCGCCCGCACGGTTGAAAGCCGGTGGGCGATGACCAACGACGTTCGTCCCTCAAGAGCGGTGTCGAGGGCCTCTTGCACGTAGCGCTCAGACTCGCTATCGAGGTGGGCGGTCGCCTCGTCGAGGATCACCACAGCCGGAGACTTCAGCAGCAACCTAGCGATGGCGAGGCGTTGCTTCTCGCCACCCGAGAGCCGATGACCTCGATCGCCGACGACAGTGTCCAAAGTGTCTGGGAGGGAGGAGACCAGATCGGCGATCCGGGCCGATCGCAAGGCCTCCCACAGCTGCTCATCGGTCGCTTCGGGGGCGGCGTATCGCAGATTGGCCCCGATCGTGTCGTGGAAGAGGTGCGCGTCTTGAGTCACCACCCCCACCGTCCGCTGGATCGAGGCGAGGCTGGCATCACGCACGTCGATGCCAGCGACCCTCACCTCACCCTCTGTCACGTCGTAGAGCCGACAGACCAGCGAGGTCAACGTCGTCTTGCCAGCACCCGATGGACCGACAAGCGCCAGCATCTGACCGGGGGCAACATCGAAGCTGATGTCGTGCAGCACTGGGCCGTCTGGCGCGCTGTCGGTACGAGCCACAGCTTCCAGCGATGCCAGCGACACCTGCTCTGGGCGTGGGTAGGCGAACGACACCCCCTCGAACCGCACCTCTGCCGGACCCTTGGGGATTTCGACGGCATCATCACGATCAGCGATCATTGGCTTGAGATCGAGCACCTCGAACACCCGCTCGAAACTGACCAGAGCCGTCATGATGTCGACCCGGACATTGGAAAGAGCTGTGAGTGGCCCATAGAGGCGCGCGAGCAGAGCACCCAGGGCAACGAGCGTTCCGGTCGTGAGAGCCCCGTCGATGGTCATGACACCACCAGCCCCATACACCAAGGCGGTCGCCAGTGAGGCGACCAAGGTGAGTGCCGTGAAGAAGGCTCGGTTGGCCATGGCGATCCGAATACCGATGTCGGCAACGCGCCTGGCTCGACCACTGAAGTCCAGAGCCTCTTCATCCTGACGGCCGAAGAGCTTGACCAAGAGCGCACCCGACACGTTGAAGCGCTCGGTCATCGTCGAGCTCATCTCAGCGTTCAGCTGCATCGCCTCACGAGACATCGCGGCAATCCGCCGACCGACGTATCGCGCAGGGACGAGGAACACTGGGAGCAGGATGAGAGTGGCAAGGGTGATCTGCCACGAGAGTGCCAGCATCGCGATGGTGACGACGACGAGACTGATCGCGTTGGAGACCACACTGGACAACGTAGTCGTGAAGGCTTGCTGGGCTCCGATCACGTCGCTGTTGAGTCGCGAGATGAGGGCACCGGTCTGCGTTCTGACAAAGAACGCCAACGGCATGCGTTGGACGTGTTCAAAGACTTGGCTGCGAAGGTCATAGATCAAGCCCTCGCCTATCCGGGCCGAGTGCCACCTGAGGATGAGCGACAGCAAGGCATCGAAGACTGCGAGACCAGCCATGATCAGCGCCAGCGTGACGACAACCTGTTTGTTGTCCTTCTCCACACCATCGTCGATGAGTCGCTTGAGGAGCAACGGGCTGGCGACGACGAGCAGCGCATCAACGGTCGTGAGAACCAGAAAGTAGCCGATCGAACGTCGGTACGGCCCGGCATAGCCAGCGATCCGGCGCACGGTGCCGGGGGCGAGCTTCTGCTCGGTCACACTGCTGTCCCGCGCGAAGGAGCGCAGTGTCGACCAGCTCTGATAGCTCACGGGTCCTCCGGCAAGTGTTCTCAGGCGTTCTTGGGCCTGACAGTCTGGCCACACCCTACGAGCACCAAGGACCGACGCGTCCGAAGTCTTCCCGGCTACGCCGTCGGCGAAACGCGAGCGTCTACCGCCTGGCGCGCGTGGCCCCTCCGCGACCTCTCAGCGTCGCCCCAGACTCCATGAGAACCCGGTGGACAAAACCATATGAACGGCCGGTGTCAGCGGCAATGGCGCGGATACTGCTTCCCTGCTCGTACTGCCGACGCAGTTCGTCAGAGAGGGTCCCCCGCTCATCACCGGTGATGCGTCGACCCTTGGTCAGTGGTGCCACGTCAGCCTCCTCTTTTCGCGAAAGTTCGTCCCATCGATCATCGGTGGAATACGGCAGATCGGCGACTTGAAACTGGCGGAGCTCAGGCCAACGAGATCAAATCGGCGTAGTCGGCCGACCACAAGTCCTCGACGCCATCTGGCAGGAGGATGAGTCGTTCGGGGGTGAGCGCCTCTACCGCCCCCTCGTCGTGGGTGACGAGCACAATGGCTCCCGGGTAGCGCCGGAGCGCGGCCAGTATCTCTTCACGGCTCGCCGGGTCAAGGTTGTTGGTGGGCTCATCCAGAAGGAGCACATTGGCGCTCGACACCACCAGGCAGGCCAGCGCCAAGCGGGTTTTCTCGCCACCTGAGAGTGTCCCGGCCGGCTGATACACGGTGTCACCGGTGAAGAGGAACCCACCGAGAAGACTCCGGCCGTCGGACTCGCCAAGCGCCGGCGAGGCCGACAGCAGGTTCTCCAGAACGCTGCGCTCTGGATCGAGCGTCTCATGCTCCTGCGCGTAGTAGCCCAACAACAGCCCATGTCCGGGCGCGACGGTGCCGGTGTCTGGCTCCTCAACCCCAGCGAGCATGCGCAGCAGGGTGGTCTTCCCTGCACCATTGAGCCCCAGCACCACCACCCGCGAGCCTCTGTCAACCGCCAGATCGACATCGGTGAAGACCTCCAGCGATCCGTAGGACTTCGACAGCGACTGCGCCGTGAGCGGGGTACGACCACACGCTGCCGGCTCAGGAAATCTGATCTTGGCGACCCGCTCGCTCTTGCGGGCACCTTCGAGCGCATCGGTCAGCCGATCCGCCCGGCGCAACATGCCTTGGGCCGCTTTGGCTTTCGTGGCTTTGGCGCGCATCCGTTCGGCTTGGTCACGAAGCGCCGTTGCCTGCTTCTCGGCGTTGGTTCGCTCCCGGCGGCGCCGTCGCTCGTCGGTCTCACGCTGCTGAAGGTAGGCCTTCCACCCCACGTTGTAGATGTCGAGCACGGCGCGATTCGCGTCGAGGTGGAACACCCGATTGACGCTTTGGTCGAGCAGCTCGACATCGTGCGAGATCACCACAGCACCGCCCGAGAATGCCCGTAGAAAGTCGCGTAGCCAGGTGATGGAGTCAGCATCGAGGTGGTTGGTCGGTTCGTCGAGAAGCAGGGTCTCGGCATCGCTGAACAAGATCCTGGCCAGCTCAACGCGTCGACGCTGCCCCCCGGAAAGGGTGCCGATGGGTTGATGCATGACCCGATCGGTGAGCCCCAAGCTGGCGGCGATGCGGGCCGCCTCGGACTCGGCGGCATACCCACCGGCGGCCGCGAACTCAGCGTCCAACCTCGAATACCGGCGCATTGCCCGGTCACGGCGGTCGTCATCTGCGCTGGCCATGGCCCCTTCTGCCTCGCGCAGCTGATCGGTGATGACATCGAGTGAGCGAACGCTCAGGATGCGCGCCGCCGCACGCTGCTCGAGGTCGCCAGTGCGCGGATCCTGTGGCAGGTAGCCGATGCTTCCGGAGCGCTGGACGACGCCGCTAGCTGGTTCGCCCTCGCCGGCGAGCACCCGCGTGAGGGTGGTCTTGCCAGCGCCGTTACGCCCGACCAAGCCCACCTTCTCGCCGGACGCGATGCGAAAGCTTGCATGCTCAAGCAGCAGGCGCGAGCCGGCGCGTAGCTCGACGTCGACGGCACTGATCATCAGAGAAGTATGGCGACGAAGACGATGCCCGGACGAATTGGTGTCGCGGTTCGGACGTCTAGACGTTGAACCCGAGGGCCCTCAACTGCTCGCGACCGTCATCAGTGATCTTGTCGGGACCCCACGGTGGCATCCAGACCCAGTTGATCCTGACGCCATCGACGAACGGACTCAGTGCGACCTGGGTCTGGTCCTCGATGACGTCGGTCAACGGGCAGGCCGCCGAGGTCAGCGTCATATCGACGACCGCGGTGTTGCCGTCGTCGACGGTGATTCCGTACACCAACCCGAGATCAACCACGTTGATGCCGAGCTCTGGGTCGACGACATCGCGCATCGCCTCGGTTAGGTCGTCACCACTCGGTGTCAATACTGCTTCACTCATACCCTGCTCCATTAGTTGAGTCCTCGCCCGTCAGCTGGCTGACATCATCAGGAACCTTCAGTGACCCGCCAGCCTGGGCCAGCGCATCCTTCCACGCCATCCAGCCGAGCAGCGCGCACTTGACTCGAGCCGGGTACCGTGCCACTCCAGCGAACGCGACCGCGTCTTCGAGCACCTCTTCGTCGGGTTCGACGGTGCCGCGCGACTGGACCATCTTCAGAAAGGCATCGGCGACCTGAAGGTCATGGTCAATGTTTTGACCGATCAGCAGCTCGCTCATCACCGACACCGACGCCTGACTGATCGAACATCCCTGCGCTTCGTACGAGATGTCGTCGACGGCAGATCCGTCGTCACTGAGCGCCACTCGCAAGGTGATCTCGTCGCCGCAGGTGGGGTTGACGTGATGCACTTCAGAACCGAATGGTGCGCGTAAGCCCTTGTTCTTAGGTGAGCGGTAGTGGTCGAGGATGATCTCCTGGTACATCTGCTCAAGGTTCACGGAGCCACCCCAAAGAAGTTCTGCGCCGCCACAATGCCTTCGACGAGCGCGTCGAGATCATCAGTGTCGTTGTAGACGTAGAAACTTGCCCGCGTTGTTGCGGGCACCTCGTATCGACGACACACGGGCCATGCACAGTGATGACCTACGCGCACTGCAACCCCTCGATCGTCGAGCACCTGCCCCACGTCATGCGGATGGACACTGTCAACGACGAAGCTGACCGCTCCCCCGCGGTCGACCGCTGTCGTCGGACCAATCACACGCACACCACTCAGACCCTCGAGCCGGCCAAGTAGATACTCAGTCAGCCGGTGTTCATGAGCCTCAACCCGATCCATGCCGAGCCCATTCAGATACTCGATGGCGGCGTGGAGTCCAACGGCCTGAGAGATCGGCGGAGTGCCCGCCTCAAAACGTTGAGGTGGCGGAGCAAATGTCGTGCGCTCCATGAATACCTGCTCGATCATCGAGCCCCCCGTCAGGAACGGTGGCAGCGTCTCGAGCAGCGGTCGACGACCCCAGAGCACCCCGATCCCTGAGGGACCGAGCATCTTGTGTCCTGAGAAGGTGACGAAGTCGACGTCGAAGTCTTGGACCGAGAACGGCATATGCGGCACCGACTGGCACGCGTCGAGCACGACCAGGGCACCTACGGCCCTGGCGCGGGCGGCGATCGCTGCGACGGGATTGACGGTGCCCAAGATGTTGCTCTGGTGCACGAACGAGACGACCTTGGTATTCGCACTGACCACACTATCGAGGTCGGCCAGATCGAGGCGCCCGTCGTCGGTCAACGGGAGCCACACGAGTTCTGCGCCGGTACGGTGCGCCAACTCTTGCCACGGCACGAGGTTGGCGTGGTGCTCCATCTCGGTGACCACGATGCGGTCGCCTGGACCAACCCGGAACTGCTCGGCCTCCGGACCGGACGTTGCGGCGTTCCCCATCGAGTAGGCGAGCAGATTGATCGCCTCTGTGGCGTTCTTGGTGAAGACGACTTCATGGAAGTCCGCACCGATGAATCCGGCAACAGCTTCGCGGGCGGCTTCATAGGCGTCAGTGGCCTCTTCGCCCAGCGCGTAGGCCCCGCGGTGTACCGGCGCATTGCTTCGCAGGAGAAACTCACGCTCGGCGTCGAGCACCACTTCTGGCTTCTGCGAGGTTGCCCCGCTGTCAAGGAAGATCAGGGGCTTCCCACCACGCACGGTCCTGGCGAGCAGCGGGAAGTCTGGCCGGATCGCCTGAACGTCCAGCGGTGCGGCGTCGAGATGCACGGACATGACGCTCAGTTCGCTCCGGCAGAAGCGAGGTCACGGCCCGTGTAGCGCTCGTAGCCCTCGGCCTCGAGCGCATCGGCGAGCTCAGGGCCTCCGCGCTCGACGATCCGGCCGCCGGCAAACACGTGCACCTGGTCAGGAACCACGTAGCGCAGAATCCGGGTGTAGTGCGTGATCAGCATGACGCCGGTCTCTCCGGCGGCGCGCACCCGGTTGATCCCGTCAGACACGATCTTGAGGGCGTCGACGTCGAGACCGGAGTCGATCTCGTCGAGAACTGCGATAGAGGGCTTGAGGAGCTCGAGCTGAAGCAGCTCTGAGCGCTTCTTCTCGCCGCCCGAGAACCCTTCGTTCACATTGCGCTCGGCGAAGGCAGGGTCCATGGCAAGCCCGTCCATCGTCGCCCGTACCTCCTTCACCCAGTGCCGAACCTTAGGAGCTTCCCCGCGCACAGCAGTGGCGGCGGTGCGCAAGAAGTTGGTGACTGAGACCCCTGGCACCTCTACCGGGTACTGCATGGCCAAGAAGAGTCCAGCCCTGGCCCGTTCGTCGATGCTCATCTCGAGGACGTCGGCGCCGTCGAGAGCGATCGACCCAGCCGTCACGTCGTAGCGTGGGTGGCCGGCTATGGCGTAGGCCAGCGTGGACTTGCCAGAGCCATTGGGACCCATCAGCGCGTGAGTCTCACCGCTCTTGATGGTGAGATCAACCCCGCGGAGGATGGGACGAGCACCGTCATCGGTCTCGACCGAGACGTGGAGATCTTCGATGGTGAGGGACGTCATGACAAATCACTGCTCCTGGTGGAAACGAAGACGCGACCGTCTTCGACTTTGACGGGGTAGACAGGTACGGGGTCGGTCGCCGGCAGCGACAGGGGCTTACCAGTTCTGAGGTCGAACTGAGAGCCGTGCAGCCAGCACTCAAGCGCGCACCCCTCGACCTCACCTTCGGACAGCGACACCTGACCGTGCGAGCAGATGTCGTCGATGGCGAACACCTCACCTTCGGCGAGGACTACGGCCACAGCTCTCTCGTGGACAACCGCGCGGTGCGGTTCGCCGTCTTTGAGGTCGTCGAGTGAGAAGACCTCGACAAAGTTGTCGGTGATCACGAGGCGGTAGCCCTCTCCAGCTCAGTCTCTAATGCGGCGGCCAATCGTTGCGAGACGAACGGCACGCCGATCCTGTCGCGCAGCTCAGCGAAGAAGCCAGTCACGACGAGGCGTCGCGCCTCAAGCTCTGGGATGCCTCGTGCCATCAGGTAGAAGAGCTGATCGTCGTCGAGACGGCCAGTCACGCTGGCGTGCCCTGCGCTGGCGACATCGCCAGTCTCGATCTCAAGGTTCGGCACCGAGTCGGCCCGTGGCCCCTCGGACAGCAACAGGTTGCGGTTGATCTCGTACGTCTCGGTGCCGACGGCCCCAGCGCGGATGAGGACGTCACCGATCCACACCGAGTGGGCGCGCTCTCCGATCAAGGCACCCTTGTAGTTGACGTTGCTGCGGCAGTGCGGCTGGCTGTGGTCGACGAAGATTCGGTGTTCGTGGTGCTGATCGGGGTCAGTGAAGAAGAGCCCAAGCAGCTCGATGTCGCCACCCGGGCCGGCGAAAGTGACCTCGGGGGTGATTCTGACCACCTCGCCGCCCAGTGACACGACCACGTGAACGACCCGGGCGTCGCGGCCGACCTCGATGTGGTGGGCCGACAGATGGACCGCATCGACATCCCAGTCGAGCAGCGAAACAAGCGTCAGGTGTGCCTGATCGGCGACCTTGATCTCAAGGTTGTCGGCGTATGTGGCCGAACCCACGTGGTCGAGCACCACGACAGCAGACGAGAGAGCCTCGAGGCGCACCTGCAGATGGCCGAAATCTGCGCCGGCAGCGCCGTTCCCGTGTGCCCTGACGACAACTGGTTCGGTGAGCTGGGTGTCGTGCGGAACCGTGAGAATGGTGGCCGTCTCTGAACGGGCGAAGGCCAGCGCCGCCACCCGTTCGGACGGAACTCCTACAGTTCCTAGCCGCGGGTCGCGGCGGCCGTCGCTGTGCGAGACGCGCTCGACCTTGAGGTCGCTGGGGGCCTTGACATCGATACTGACACTGCCCGAACCAGCCAGTGTCTCGATGTCGTCGGTGAGCAGATCACGAAGCTGCGCGATGGGCGTGAACCGCCACTCCTCTTCGCGCCCGTTCGGGACGGCAAAATCGGCGGGATCGGTGGACCGTCGGCGCTCACTACGATCGACGGCTGGGACGTTTGGCGACCCCACTCAGCCCACCGCCCCTTCCATCTGAAGCTCGATCAGGCGGTTGAGCTCGAGGGCATACTCCATCGGCAGCTCACGGGCGATCGGCTCGACGAATCCCCGCACAATCATGGCCATGGCTTCGTCTTCGGTCATGCCCCTGCTCATCAAATAGAAGAGCTGGTCCTCGGAGAGCTTGGTGACCGTCGCCTCGTGCCCCATGGCGACGTCGTCCTCGCGGATGTCGGCGTAGGGGTAGGTGTCTGAGCGACTGATGTCGTCGACCAACAGCGCATCGCACTTTACGGTCGACTTCGAACCGTGACAGCCCTCTTTGATCTGTACCAGGCCGCGGTACGACGTGCGTCCGCCTCCGCGGGCCACTGACTTGGAAATCACGCTCGACGACGTGTTCGGTGCGGCATGAACCATCTTCGATCCGGCGTCTTGGTGTTGGCCCTCACCGGCAAACGCAACCGAGAGCGTCTCGCCTTTGGCGTGCTCACCCACGAGCCAGACCGCTGGGTACTTCATGGTGACCTTGGATCCGATGTTTCCGTCGACCCACTCCATCGTGGCGCCCTCATGCGCGACAGCGCGCTTGGTGACGAGGTTGTAGACGTTGTTGGACCAGTTCTGGATCGTCGTGTACCGACAGCGGGCATTCTTCTTGACGATGATCTCCACGACCGCTGAGTGCAACGAGTCGCTGGAGTAGATGGGTGCGGTGCAACCCTCGACGTAGTGAACGTAGGCACCCTCGTCGACGATGATCAAGGTGCGCTCGAACTGACCCATGTTCTCAGTGTTGATCCGGAAGTAGGCCTGCAGCGGGATCTCTACTTGAACGCCCTTCGGCACGTAGATGAACGACCCACCCGACCAGACGGCACTGTTGAGCGCCGCAAACTTGTTGTCACCGGAAGGAATCACCGAGCCGAAGTATTCGCCGAAGAGCTCAGGCTGCTCGCGCAGCGCGGTGTCTGTGTCGAGGAACAGCACGCCCTGCTCTGAGAGATCTTCTCTGATCGCATGATAGACGACTTCAGACTCGTACTGTGCGGCGACACCGGCCACGAGACGCTGCTTCTCGGCCTCGGGGATACCGAGTTTGTCGTAGGTGTTCTTGATGTCTTCTGGAAGCTCTTCCCACGACGTGGCCTGCTTCTCGGTCGAACGAACGAAGTACTTGATGTTGTCGAAATCAATGCCGGTGAGGTCTGAGCCCCAAGTCGGCATCGGCTTCTTGCCGAAGAGTCGAAGGGCCTTGAGCCGGTAGTCAAGCATCCACTCCGGTTCGCTCTTCTTCGCCGAGATATCGCGCACCACGGCCTCTGACAGGCCGCGCTGCGCCAAACTTCCTGCGGCATCTTGGTCGCGCCAGCCGAACTCGTAGGTGCCGAGGCCGTCGAGCTCGGGATGGGCTGTGGTGCTCATGCGGAGGTCCTCTCCGTCGTGGGTGAACCGTGGGGATCAGAACTGATGGAAACAAGCGGGATGACCGTGGTGCAGACCCCATCGCCATGGGCGATTGTGGCGAGGCGCTGCACGTGGCGGCCGAGCAGGTGCGCGAAAGCTTCAGTCTCGGCCTCGCACAACTGTGGATACTGTCCGGCGACATGCGCCACCGGGCAGTGGTGTTGACACACCTGAACGCCGGCTGGCACCGGATCAATGCTGGTGGCAAAGCCCAACTCACCAAGCGCGGCCGCAAAAGCGGCAACCTGCTCAGCGTCGCTCGCCCGTTGCCAATCATCGCCCAAGATGGCCCGCAGTCGGTCTTCGAGGGCCGCGCCGCGCGCTTCGGCGAAAGCCGCAACCGCATCGGGACCGCCGACCTGCTCAACGAAGGCCAGTGCGTCAGCAGCCAGCGTGTCGTACTCGGCGGGGAACTGCGCTCTGCCCTGCTCAGTGAGCGCGAAGGTGCGAGCCGGTCGACCACGACCACGAGTTGGCGCTGGCCCGTACGGCGGGCGTTCAGTGGCGGTGACCAACCCATCGATCAGCAGCGTGTCGAGATGACGACGAACGGCCGTGGCGCTGATCCCGATCTGGGTGGCCAACTGCGAGGCAGTGGCTGGGCCCCCGGTGAGCAGCGAAGCCGCGACCCGATCACGGCCGGGCCCATCTGTCGCATGCTCGCCCACCACTCGACCCTGGTGGCTCGGCCGCGCCATCGAACGGCCGGTCCGAGGCGTTGAAGGGGCCATGGCGATTTTCACAACTCCATTGTTGCGTAAAAGCCCCGAGCGCGCATCCCTGGGGGTCCTGCCTAGGCTCTGGGCGTGTCTGACAACCCTCGCACCCTTGGTCAGTCGGTGGGCGATCCACCTGCGCTGGCCATTGCCGGCCTAGTGAAGCAGTACGCCGAACGCCGGGTGGTCGACGCCTTGGACCTCGTTGCTCCGCTCGGCGCGGTCACGGCAGTCCTCGGTCCCAATGGGGCCGGCAAGACCACCACCCTGGAGATCTGCGAAGGACTGCGCAGCGGCGATGCGGGCCGAGTCGAGGTGCTCGGGTGCCCGCCCCGCCACCCTTCGCTCCGATCCCGAGTTGGGGTGATGCTGCAAGAGGGCGGCGTCTACGGCTCCATCACGGTCCGCGAAGCACTCAGACACGCTGCGTCGCTCTACCGCGACCCACAGCCGGTGCCTTTGCTGATCGAGACTCTCGGGTTGGGTGAGGTGGCAAATCTCGCGTCCCGGCGGTTGTCAGGCGGTCAACGCCAAAGATTGGGCGTCGCACTCGCCATCGTCGGTCGACCAGAGCTGGTGTTTCTCGACGAGCCAACCGCAGGGCTCGATCCCCAGTCGCGGCGTGCCGTCTGGGACCTGATCTCAGCGCTGCGGACCGCAGGGGTGTCGGTCGTCCTGACTACCCACTACCTGGAGGAAGCCGAACAGCTCGCCGACCATGTGGTGATCGTTGACCACGGACGCGCCATCGCCTCCGGGCATCCCCGCGACCTCGTGGCAGGCAGCACCGGTGTGCTGCGTTTTACGGCGCCTCCGGGTCTCGACCTCGAACGCTTGCGCCAACTGATGCCGGGCGCCAGCACCGCAGTAGAAACCTCGCCCGGTGCCTACGTGGTCACGACAACGGAGTTGACCGAGGCGATGGGCCGAGTATCAGCCTGGTGCGTCGAAGTCGGCGTCACGCCAACCAGCCTGCGCTCAGAACATCGAACCCTTGAAGACGTGTTCCTCGAACTAACTGGAGAGGAACTGCGTCCATGACCCTCGACGTTGCCCCGAGGCCGGCTGGAGCTGCCCGAACCTCGCGAGTCCGCGCCCACGCTCGCCTCGAGCTGACGATGTTCTTGCGCAACGGCGAGCAGCTGCTTCTTACCGTCGTTCTCCCGCTTGGGCTGCTGCTCGTACTCGGCCTGACTGAGATCATCGATGTGGGGGGTGCCACCCGATCGGAGCGGCTGGCGATCGTCGTCCCCAGCATGTTCGCGCTCGCCGTCCTATCGACGTCGTTCACTGCACTCGCCATCCAGACCGGGTTCGAACGCCGCTACGGCGTGTTGCGTCGAATCGGCACGACTCCCCTGCTGCGATCGGACGTGCTCGCCGGCAAATCGCTTGCCGTCCTGACGATCGAGGTCGTCCAGGTGGCGGTACTGGGCGTGGTGGGCTTCGCCCTCGGCTGGCGTCCGGATCTGGTCGGACTGGTGGTGGTGATCCCCCTGTTGCTGCTCGGCAGCGCTGCACTGGCAAGCCTCGCGCTGCTGCTGGCCGGAGTGGTTCGCGCTGAAGCCACCCTCGCCCTGGCCAATCTCGCCTATCTCGTGCTTGCCAGCGCCGGCGTCGTGATCCCGGTCGATCGAGCTCCCGAGCGAGTGCAGCCCCTTCTCGAGCTCTTGCCCTCTGCGGCCTTGGCCGAAAGCCTGCGCATCGCCACAGGCACGGGAGCGGTGGCCTGGACGTTGGTCGCCATCTTGATCATCTGGTTTCTGATCGGCGCGGGAGGCGTCAGTCGCTGGTTCCGTTGGGAGTGACAGCGCGGCAAACTTGTTCACACGTTGTGCATCCAGAACGGGTGAGTCGGCAGAAATGGAGGAAGAAGGCGGTCGCCGGTCGGGCGTCGCCCAGACGAGGGAGCTACCTCCATGTCTTCACTTCGAACTCGCCGCGCGGCAGTAGTCGTTGCGCTGGTGACACCACTTGCATTCGTCTCGTTCGGCGCGGCCCAGGCCGCCGACGACGCACAGGTCTCGGTGTTTCACGGGATTCCCGATCTGCCCGTCGATGTCTATGTCAACGGTGATTTGACGCTGGACAACTTCAAGCCAGGCGACGTCGCTGGTCCGTTAGCCCTTCCAGCCGACACCTACTCGATCGAGATCACCGACAACAACGACAAGAAGACCGTCTTGCTCGGCCCGGCCGATGTCACGGTCGAGGCGGGCGGCAACTACACCATCGTCGCCAACCTCGACGCTAAGGGTGACCCGACAGTGACCCCGTTTGAGAACGACATCTCGTCGCTGTCGGCTGGCGAGGCACGCGTGACGGTGCGCCACGTTGCTGCCGCACCGAAGGTCGACATCGAGGCAAACGGCGATGTCCTCGCACCAGGGCTCGTCAATGGGCAAGAGGCCGTTGCGGTCGTCCCGGCCGACACCTACGACGTGGGCATTGTGCCGGCGTCCGGTGGACAGGCCGTCTGGAACGAGGACGTGCAGCTGGCTGAGGGCGTCAACACCATCGCCTACGCCTGGGGATCACTCGACGACGGCACCTTCGCGGTCGGCGTTCAGACCATCGACGGACTGCACTCAGCTCCGGGCGCCGTTGACGCCGGAGAGGTCGGCCTGGCCGGCACGGGAACAGACGGCAACAGCCCATGGCTGATCGCGGCTCTGGTCGCCTCGGTCTTGGTAGGTAGTGCCGCAGCGTTCCGACTGGCGCAGGCTCGCCAGTAGTCGGCGGCTCCAACACCCCCGACAACACCGATCACGATGCCTCCTTCACGGGCAACCGTCACCGCGTCGGCCGCACTAGCGGTCGCCGCGGTGACGGGCGTCTCAGCGTCGGTGGCCCTGGCCACCGGTGATGAGCAGACCAGCGGTTTCTCCGTCGCGGTCGATGCCGAAACACCGGCTGCGGGCCGTGGGATGACCGCCAAGGGGTTGTCCGAGAAGCGCACTCGCTCTGGTGACCGCGCTCGTACTGCAGACGGGATATCGGAGCAAGAGGCATCCCCGCCCCCTCGTGGGGTGTCGGTCCCGGCACTGGGTGTGCGGGCCCCCGTCGTTCCCACCGGCGTCACCAAGGCCGGCAATGCTCAGATCCCGACAGACGGCGATGTGGTCGGATGGTATGAGTTCGGAGCCGCCCCAGGCGACCGACGAGGAAGCGCCGTACTGGTGGGGCATCGCGACACGCGGGCCGAAGGTCCGGGAGCCTTGTTCGATCTTGACCAGCTCCAACCGGGTGCCCGGATCTCAGTCGACGAAGGACGCCAGATCGTGCGGTACCGAGTCGTCACTCTGCGGAGCACCGAAAAGGCAGGACTCCCGGATACGCTATTTCGTCGCACGGGACCCCATCAGCTCGTTCTGATCACCTGCGGCGGGCCCTACATCGCAGATGCAGGCGGATACCAAGAGAACCTCTTTGCGATCGCCGTTCCGGTGCGGGGATCGAAGTGACCCTCGTCAGGGAACGTCCAGCCCGCGCTACCGTTAGGGGCGTGGATACTCGCCCGAAGCCGGTCGACCGGGATGCCTCGCCATCTGCGTCGATGCGGCTCGTCGAATCGGCCACCGATGCCTCGGTCGGCGTCGGATTCGCCGACGGCGAAGAGTGGGCGCTTGAGGAGGCCTACCGGCGTTGGGGTGCCCTGATCCGCACGGTAGCCCTTCGGGCGACAGGAAGCCCCCATGACGCCGATGACGTGACGCAGGCAGTCTTCGTCTCAGCATGGCGAGGCAGACACCGGTACACCCCCGATCACGCCGCTCTACCCGCCTGGTTGCTGGGCATCACCAAGCGCCGGATCGCCGACCACTGGGAGTCCAGGACGCGCGAGCAACGAAAAATCGACGCGGCCGGACGTGCATCCGAAGTGTCCCCTCAGACAGAAGAGAGTGTGGAGACGGTTGCCGACCGAGTGCTCATCGCCGATGAACTCTCGCGACTCGACCAGCCCCAACGACAGATCATGGAGCTCGCGTTCTTTGACGACCTGACCCACCCTCAGATCGCCGACCGCCTCTCCCTGCCGCTCGGAACGGTCAAAAGTCATATACGGCGCAGCTTGATGAGGTTGCGCAGCCGATTGGAGGTCGACGGTGTCGCAGTCTGATAGGCATGCGCCAGATGATCTCCTCGCCCTGCACGCCACCGGCGACCCGCTCCCCGAGGCGACCGGACGTCACGTGGCCAGTTGTTCCCAGTGCCAGACAGAGCTCGGCCAGTGGAGTGCCCTGGTCGCCACGGGCCGTTCTGTGCGACCTGAAGACGTACCGGGCGAGCCGTCCGCCGCCGTGTGGGGTGCGATCAATGCCGAGCTCGGGCTCGGGGTGCAGCCGGCCGGTGCGCCAGTGCAAGAGCCACTGGCTGAAGTCGTCAGCATCGATGCAGGTCGGCGTTGGT
>JBDTTS010000017.1:0-15978 GCA_039930525.1 Actinomycetes bacterium
ATCGCCCAGGCACGCAGGCTCGGCCATCTACTCAACGACAAGATCCAGCAGACCGAGTCGGCGCTTGAGGGTGCCTCAGCCCGGCTGCAACGAGCTGCCGCCGACCTTGAGCGCGCTCAGTCGCAGCTGCCCGCGGCCCGGGCGTCGTACGCGGCTGCCGCCGAGCGCCTTGCGAGCGCCAGGGACCGCCTCGCTCTGATCCGCCAAGAGCTCCGGCGACTCCGCGCCGAGCAAGTCAAGGTGCAGACCGAGATCCGGCAAGCCGAACGACGCATCGTGCGCTCAGAGACCCTGATCGCCCGCATCGTCCGGTACCAGTACCAGACGGGGGGCTACGCCGAGCTCCAGGTCGTCCTCGACTCCAGCTCTCCCACTGACTTTGTGCAGCGCGTCATGGCGACTCAGTCGGTGACTGACGCCCAGGCCGAAGTGGTCGACCAGCTCAACGCCGACAAGTCAGTGCTGGCCGCCCGTCAGCAGCAGATGCAGGTGACCGAGGAGGCCATCGAGGCGACCGAGGCTGAGGCTGAGACGCAGGTGAAGGAACTCCAAGGCCTGGCCGATGAGGCGCGCAGCGCCAAGCGGGACGTCAAGCAGCTGATCGGCGTGCGGGCCCGTTCGCTGCAGATCGCCGAGGAAGAGAGGCAGGCTGAGCAAGATCGGCTTGCCGCCCTTGACGCCGCCCGCAAGGCATTGCAGGCGCAGATCGCAGAGGCTGCCTCCACTGGAACGGCGACCGGAAGCCTCATCTGGCCACTACCCGGCGCGAGCGCCGGCGGTGGAGTGGGGTGGCGCACACACCCGGTCTATGGCTATCGCAGTTGTCACACCGGCGTCGACATCAGCGCTTCTAGTGGCACCGAGATCATCGCGGCGCGGGGCGGCATAGTGATCTGGACCAAGAGTGAGCTCGGCGGCCCATACGGCAACAACACCTTGGTCGACCACGGCAACGGGCTCGCCACCTTCTACGCGCACCAGTCGGGATTCGCGGTCGAGGCGGGGCAGCGGGTCAAGAAGGGCCAGGTGATCGGGTACGTCGGATCGACCGGCTACTCGACCGGCTCGCATCTGCACTTCGAGGTCCATATCAATGGCGTCCCTCATGACCCGATGGGCTGGTTCGGCGGTACGAAGACCCCGCAATCAGAGTTCTGCCCGTAACGCTAACCCTCGACTTGACGGTGAATGCCGTGTGCGGCTGGCCCTCTGCCAGCGCCGCCACGAGGTGACTCCCAGGGCGCCCGTAGACTGAGCCCATGTCACAACTGACCAGGCGTCTGGCCGTCTCGACCCTTGCGGTCGTCACGGTCGGCGCGGCCTACGGCGCTGGCGTAATCACCGGGGTCGTCGGTAGTTCGTCGTCGTCAGGAGGCGTCATTGACGCCGCGGCCGACCGCATTGAGAGCTCAGCTGCCGAACCGGTCGACCGCGCTGAACTCGAACGGGCTGCTGTCGAGGGAATGCTCAAGTCGCTCGGTGACCGGTGGTCGTCGTACTACGACCCCAGTGAGTACGCATCCTTCGAAGACGCTCTGGAGGGCCGCTACTCAGGCGTTGGTCTGTGGGTGCGTGCTGGGCGCTCGGGTGTGGTGGTGTCCGGCGTCCAGGATCGGTCACCGGCAGATGCTTCCGGAGTGCTACCCGGCGACGTGATTGTGGCGGTCGACGGGTGGAC
This sequence comes from Actinomycetes bacterium, assembly GCA_039930525.1. GTDB lineage: Bacteria > Actinomycetota > Actinomycetes > JAHEKZ01 > JAHEKZ01 > JAHEKZ01. The sequence goes on from JBDTTS010000017.1 coordinate 1,679, forward strand.
GACGTCGGGAGGGTCGGTCGGCGAAGTGGTGCAGCGGCTGCGTGGTCCGAGCGGATCCGAGGTCGTCATCGGCGTCCTGCGTGAGGGGACCGTCGTGGACGTGGCTCTGACGCGTTTGGTACTCACCACCTCAGACGTCACCGTCGAACAGCTCGCTGACGGCGTCACCCGGATCGGCATCAGGACCTTCACCAGAGGGGTGGGCCGCGATGTGCGCGACGCCATGTCCGCCGACCCCTCGACGTATTCCGGCGGCGTTGTGCTTGACCTTCGAGGTAACCCTGGCGGATTGCTGGATGAAGCGGTCGAGGTGGCGTCGGCATTCCTCGACGGCGGCCCCGTTGTCTCGTACGAGCAGCGGGACGCCCCCGACCGGGTGTTGTCGGCGCTGGGGCGCGGAGACATCACGACGCCGATGGTCGTGGTCGTCGATGGAGGTACCGCCAGCGCTGCCGAGGTGGTCGCCGCTGCGCTGCAGGACCGGAGCCGGGCGGTCGTTGTCGGATCGCGGACCTACGGGAAAGGATCGGTTCAAGAGCCAAGCGTTCTGCCTGACGGCTCGGCCATCGAGTTCACGATTGGGCGCTACTTGACGCCAACAGGGCGGGTGATCGATGGCCGTGGCATCGAGCCTGACGTCCTCGTCGATGTCGCGGCGCCGCCCGAGGCGGCAGAGCAGCGGGCACTTGAGGTTCTGCGCGGGCTGACTGCTGCCTTGCCGCTGCCGGACGAAGGCTGATCGTGCCACGAGAAAAGGGGCGAGTCCTTGTTGCCCAGAACCGAAAAGCGCGGCATGACTACCACATCGAAGACACCGTTGAAGCTGGGCTTGTCCTGACCGGCACCGAGGTGAAGTCGTTACGTGAGGGCCGCGCATCGCTTGTCGACGGGTATGCGGCAGTGAACGACGGTGAGCTGTGGCTGCACAATGTTCACATCCCTGAATACACCCAAGGAACATGGACGAACCACGAACCGCGCCGCGTCCGCAAGTTGCTGCTGCACCGCGATCAGATCCGCAGACTCGCTGCGAAGACGCAAGAGACGGGCCTCACGATCATTCCCATTGCTTTGTACTTCAAGGACGGGTACGCAAAGGTAGAGATCGGGGTTGCGCGTGGCAAGAAGTCGTATGACAAACGACACGCACTGGCCGAGCGCGAAGCCAAGCGCGACGCTGACCGGGCCATGGCCCGACGCGGTCGGGGTGACTGAGCGGAGGAGACCTATGCGTCGTCTGCTCGTGTGGTGCTCAGGTGCCATGGTGTTGCTGCTGGCGCTGGTTCTGGCTGTGCCGGGGTTTGTCCTGCAAGCGCAGGCGGCCGCTGGAGACGGGGTGATCGAGCAGTACGACGTCGGTATCACGATCAACGAAGATGGTTCGCTCAACGTCACCGAACGGATTAACTACACGTTCACCGATGCCAGTCATGGGATCTACCGGATCATCCCGAACCGCTATCCGGTCACCGAGCCGTTCACCCCTGCCAGCTCCGAGACGACCATCGACAAATCGTACGACCGCGTCGTGAAGATCGAGGACGTGAAGGTCTCCAGCCCAACTGGTGCTCCGACTGACCTCGAGGTCTCGCAGGAGGGCAGCGTGCTGTCGATCCGGGTAGGCGACCCTGACACCACGGTCTTCGGCAAGCAGTCGTATCTGTTGTCTTACCGTGTCGAAGGAGCACTCAACGCCTTCGATGGGTATGACGAGCTCTATTGGGACGCCATCGGCACCGAGTGGTCAGTGCCCATCCAACAGGCGATCGTGCAGGTTCAGGCGCCGCAGGTTCAGGACGCGCGGTGCTTCACCGGCTCGTACGGGGGCAAGCAGCGATGCGCTGCGCTGACAGTGGGGTCGACTTCGGTCAAGGCGCGACAATCCGGCGTAGGAAACGGCGCCGGCGTCTCGATCGTGGTCTCGATGCCATCGGGAGCCGTGACCGTCCCCCCACCGACATACGAGCAGCGGTGGTCGCTGCAGCGCGGGTTCACCATCAGCCCCCTGACGGCGACCGCTGCTGTAGCCATGTTGGTCGTGGGAGCTGCAAGCATCTGGTGGCTGGTCCGGCGAGGGCGCGATCGGCGTTACGTGGGACAGATTCCCGGCCTGACGCCACTTGACGACGTAGGCAGTGCCGACGAGATGCGCCCGTTCGGCGACTCGGGGGAGGGACCGGTTGAGTGGTCACCACCGGATGAACTGCGGCCCGGGTTGCTGGGAACGCTGATCGATGAAGAGGCGAACGTTCTCGACGTGACGGCCACGATCGTCGACCTAGCAGTGCGGGGGTACCTACGCATCGATGAGCTGCCCGACAAGGGGCTCTTCAGCAGCCGGGACTGGCAACTGGTGCAGATCAAGGGTGGCGACACAGAACTCCTTGCCTACGAGCAGAAGCTTTTCGCCGCGCTCTTCTCGGGGCGAAACGAGGTAAAGCTGTCTGAGTTGAAGCGCACCTTTGCCGACGACCTGTCAAAGGTTCAGGCGTCGCTGTACGACGAGCTCGTGTATCGCAAGTGGTACCGCCGGCGTCCCGACTCGACCCGTCAGTCGTGGGGCTTTCTGGGGTTCCTGGCGATCGGCGCGGCCATTGGGGTCACCTACCTGCTCGCGCGGTACACAACCTTCGGCATCGCTGGGTTGGCGCTCGTGATCGGCGCCGTCGGTGTGTGGTTCGCCGCTCGAGACATGCCGGCACGTACCGGGCAGGGGAGCGCGGTGCTCGCTCGGACGTTGGGTTTCCGCCGCTACCTGGCAACGGCTGAAGCCGGCCAGATTCGGTTCGAGGAGGGCACCGACGTCTTTTCTCGGTACCTGCCTTACGCCATTGTGTTCGGCGAGGCCGAGCGGTGGGCGAAGGTCTTTGCCAGCCTTGCTACTGCCGGAGGCGCGGCTGCAGCGATGCCAGCTGTCGGGTGGTACACCGGCGCGCATGCGTTCAGCTACGGCGACTTCGGAAAGTCTGTCAGCGCCTTCTCGGTGAACACCTCGGGTTCGATCTCGGCGGCAGCAGCCAGTTCGAAGAGCGGCTTCTCTGGCGGCGGGGGCTTCTCCGGCGGTGGAATGGGAGGAGGCGGAGGAGGCGGTTGGTAGCCGGTTCAAGGTTGCTGACTAGTCATTTCGGCGCATACACAGAACCTGTTGGGGCGATCTTCACCTTCTTGCCTTCCCGGGTCCAACTCATCGGCCTAGCGTGCCCATATGACTGACATGACGCGCCGTACGGCCTTGACCGTTGGGGGCGCCACGGCGCTCACTTTCAGCCTGGGGTTCTGGCGGCAGGCATACGCCAAGCCTGCAGTCATCGGCGACGGCCCCTACGGGCCGTTGCGCCCCCCTGACAGCAATGGTGTCCGACTGCCGGCTGGGTTCAAGGCACGGCTGATTGGGTACTCAGGCGAGCGAGTGCCTGGTACGTCGTTCCCGTGGGTGTATGAGCCGGACGGCGCCGCGTGCTTCCCGCTTCGAAATGGTGGATGGATCTATGCGGCTAACTCCGAGGTGAACGGAACAGGCGGTGGCGCCGCGTCCATCCGGTTCGATGCCGACGGGACGATCGTTGGCGCGTATCGAATCTTGGGCGGTACGAAGTGGAACTGCTCGGGTGGGGCGACCCCTTGGGGCACCTGGCTCTCGGGGGAGGAGTTCCGTCAGGGGTTCGTGTGGGAGTGCGACCCTACTCAGCCTGGGCAAGGCGTAGCCCGGAAGCTGCTAGGGCGGTACGCACACGAAGCCGCGGTAGTCGACCCTGCGACGGGTTGGGTCTATCTGACCGAAGATGCCGGCAAAGGTCGCCTCTATCGGTTCCGTCCAGATGAGTACGGCAATCTCGCGTCAGGATCGTTGGAAGCGGCCAAGGTCGATCTTTCCGGGAACAAGGTGTCGTGGGCGAAGGTCAGCATCAAGCAACCCGAGCGGTCGTCGAACACTTCGGAGTTCAACCGTGGCGAGGGTGCGTACTTCTCAGATGGCTTTGTCTACTTCACGACGACTGGAGACGATCGGGTCTGGGCGTTGAACACCACGACGGACGCCATCGAGATCGTCTATGACGCTGCTGAATTGGGCGACGACGCTCCGCTTCGCGACCCAGACTGCATCACCGTCCATCACACATCAGGCGACATCTACGTCGGTGAGGACGATGACGATCTACAACTGGTTCTGCTGGCGGACGGTGCCCGGAATCGCGTAGCCGCACCGTTCGTGCAGCTGATTGGACACGGCCCTGGCGAGACGGGGATACCTGGGCAGGATCCGAATGTCGTGCCGTCCTCGAGTTGGAAGCCAGGATCGGAGATCACTGGCCTGGCGTTCAGTCCTGATGGCACCCGCCTTTACATGACGTCGCAGCGCGGGCTCGACGGCGTTCACGGCATGACTTTCGAGATCACCGGTCCGTTCCGGGGCTGATGGACTTCCTGCACGTTGTCGAATTCGGTGGTGGCCGTGCGTCGTTGTGGTGAAAGGTTCACCAACTATCGAAGGAGACACCATGGCTAAGTACCTGTACCTCATCCACGGCGACGAGGCGGCGATGGCTACGGCCACACCGGAGGACTGGCAACTGATGATGAAAGCCCATGGTGAGTTCGCCGAGCAGGTCGCGAGCCGTGGAGGACAGATCCTGGGCGGCGAGGCGCTGGCGCCGACCGCCACAGCTACCTCCGTGCGCGGTCAGACGTCTGGGCAGTCCGTTGTCACAGATGGCCCCTTTGCCGAGGCAAAAGAAGCGCTGGGCGGCTTCTACTTGATTGAGGCCAAAGACCTGGACCAGGCCATCGAGTTCGCGAAGATCCTGCCCGTTGCGACGGGCGGCGTTGAGGTTCGGCCAGTGGTTGACACCTCCGGCGGGTGACCGCAACCAGCGACGCAGTCGCTGACGCATACCGTCGCGAGTGGGCCAGCGTGCTCGCCGCGACGGTGCGCGCCGCAGGTGATATCGATCTGGCCGAAGAGTGGGTGCAAGAGGCGTTCACCAAGGCTCTTGTTGACTGGGATGCCAACGGTGTTCCGGATCGACCTGGTGCATGGCTGACGACGACGGCAAAGCGCAAGGCGCTTGACCAGCTGAGGCGTGCCTCGACCCTGCGGCGCAAGTTGCCGCTGCTCGTCGAGCCCAAGACTTCGGCCGATTCAGCAGAGCGTGAGGAGACGTCGGTGATCGCTGATGACCGCCTGCGCCTGATGTTCACCTGTTGCCACCCGGCCTTGGCGACAGAAACCCAGGTGGCGTTAACGCTGCGACTCGTTTGTGGCCTGCCGACCGGAGACATAGCGAGCGCCTTCCTGGTGAGCGATTCGACAATGGCCGCGCGGATCACCCGAGGGAAGAAGAAGATTCAGTCCGCGCGCATCCCGTTCACCATGCCCCGTGCCGACGACCTCCGCGAGCGCCTGGACGCGGTGCTCACTGTCATCCATCTCTTCTTCACAGCCGGCCACACGGCGAGCAGTGGCGACACGTTGGTCAACCGCGAGGTCACGGTCCGCTCGATCGAGCTCGGGCGGCTGTTGTCGAGCCTCGTGCCCGGCGATCCAGAGGTAGATGGGTTGTTGGCGCTCATGCTGCTCACCGACGCGCGGAGGGACGCCAGGATCGACAGTGCCGGAGACCTAGTGCTGCTCGATCAACAGGACCGGTCCACGTGGGATTCGGCCCAACTGATCGAGGGCGTGTCGCTAGCGGCCGCTTCGCTGCAACGTCCCGGGCCGCCGGGGCGCTTTGCCCTGCAAGCGGCCATTGCCCGCGTCCACGCCGCGGCTCAGACGGCGGCCGCCACCGACTGGCACGAGATCGTGTACCTGTACGACGAACTGCTCGTTGTGTGGCCGTCTCCAGTTGTGGCGCTCAACAGGGCTGTCGCCGTTTCGCGAGCCGTTGGACCGGAGGAAGCGCTTGCGGCAGTCGAGCTGCTTTCGGACAATCCGCTGCTTGCAAAGTATCTCTACCTCTGGTCGACTCGAGCTGACCTGCTTCGACAGCTGGGCCGCTACGAAGAGGCCGCCCAGGACTACCGGCAGGCGTTAACGCTGGTCGAAAATGGTGCGGAACGACAGTTCCTTCAGGGCAGACTGACGATGGTGAGACGCTCGTAACGCTGTCGTCACGGAGCCGAACGAGACTAGGGACTGTGAAGAGACTGGCCAACGTTGTGGGCGCGAGCGAGTCGCTCATCTGGGTCGCGACCGTGGCAGCCGTGGTTGGGCTGGCTGCTTCTGGCGAGGCAAGCGCTGGGATCGGAGACCTCGGGATCGCAGTGATGCTCGGGGTCACGGCTACCGTTGGCTGGCTGATCGCGTCGCGGATGCCACGCCACCCGATTGGGTGGCTGCTCTTGGCGATCGCCGGCTTCTTCCTGCTTGCGGCCGCATTGTTCGGGATTGCGTACTTCTTCCGCGAGCCGCTGCCAGGTGTAGCGGCGTGGCTCTTCTGGTACGTCGGAACGTCAGAGCAGGGCTGGGTGTGGCTACCCCCGGTTGGGCTGCTATTCACGCAGGTTCCCCTTCTCTTCCCCGACGGGCGGCTGCCGACGGCGCGTTGGCGCTGGTTCTCCGCCTTCACGATCGCTTCTTTGGTGGTTGGCTCCGCAGTTCTCGCGACCGTGCCCGGTGAGGTCTATCCCGGTTTAGACAACCCGATGGCCATCACGATGAGTGACGGTGCGACGTCTGTCGCCATCGGCGCGGTGGCCGGCTGCTTGCTGATCAGTTTTGTCGGTAGCGCGGCGTCGGTTGTGGTGCGCTACCGCCGGGCCGCGTTGACCGAACGAACACAAATCCGATGGTTCGCTTGGGCGGTCTCGGTCGTGATCGCGATCTACGTCGGGTCGTTCTTCCTTCCCGGCGAGGGATTCGATTCTGTCGTCGCGTTCGCCTACGGGCTGATCCCGGCCTCGATCGGGGTGGCTGTCCTGCGCTACCACCTCTACGACATCGATCGGGTGGTCAGTCGCACGACCTCCTACGCGATCGTCACGACTTCGCTGCTGCTCATCTACGGCGCCCTCGTGACTACGTTCTCCCGAGTCGTTCCGTCGTCATCGTCGTCTGTGGCTGTTGCGGCCGCAACGCTGACCGCCGCGGCGGCTTTCCGACCGCTGCTGTCGCGCGTGCAGCGCCGCGTGGAGCGACGCTTCAATCGAAGTCGCTACGACGCGCTCCGGACGGCAGAGGAATTCGCGGATCGCCTGCGTCGTGATGGGGCACAAGAAGTTGTCGCTTCGGACCTTCTTGCGGTCGTTGGGCGGGCGTTCGAGCCATCGAGGGCGGGGTTGTGGCTGGCCAAATGAGGTCACCACGACACCAATTTCCACACCTCGGGTCGAACGCGTGCCTCGTCGACCGCCGCGAACGCGGCAGTCGCCGCTTTGAGGTGCTCGAGCGCCTCGTCCTCCCTGCCGGCACGGTGGAAGAGATCGGCAACGTGGTCGTGAAGGGCTGCCGCACGGTGGAGGTCGCCGTGCTCGAGTCCGAGTCGCAGTGCTTCGTCGGCCGCCGCGATTGCTGAGTCGAGGGAACCTTCCTGGGCATATAGGCGTGCGAGGTTGTTGAGTGCAGCCACCTCGAGCTCGACGCTTCCGGCAGATCCGGCCTCAACACGACTTTGGATGAGGAGCGACTCTGCATCGTCCCGATTCCCCGCCGCACTACACAGGACTCCGAGAACATTCGTGGCTTGCGACATCGAGACGCTGTCGCCGCTCTCCTCGGCCAAGGCCAGTGCCTGCTTGCCGAACTCAGCTGCAGCCGGGTCGCGCTGGCGGTAGGTGACGAGTGCAAGATCAGCAGCCACCTGAGCCCTCGTTGCGAGGTCTCCGTTATCTTCGAGAAGCTCGGCAGCGCTTTCGAGGTGCGCCCGTGAAATCTCCCAGTCGCCGAGCCGGTCGTGGACTTCGGCCAGCTTGTGCTCGATCACGGCAAGGTGGTGGTTGGAATCGAGAGGGGTGGCAGCGGCCGCTTGTTCGTAGGCGACGAGTGCATCGTCGTACCGGCCCAACGACGTCAGTGAGTCGCCCATGGCAGCGTGGCACACGGCTGGATCGTGCCCGAACGCCAGTGCTTGCTGTAGGTGTTCGAGTGCTTCGCGGTGCGCGTACAGACGCCCGGAGCGCTCGGCGGCCAGCCAGTACCAGGCGCGAGCCTCACCCTCACGGCCGGCCAGCGCCAGGTGGTGGGCCACCCGAGCCGCCGGGGGAGCTTGCGATTCGGTGATCCCTGCGCGGGACAGCGCATCGGCTGCTCGTCCGTTGAGGAGCCGCAGCCTGGCCATCCCGATCCGCTCGACGACCATGGCGCGAAGAGCATCATGCGGGAAGTCGTAGCCGCTCTGCTCGATGGCCTCAACGAGTAGGCCGCGCGACACGGCGTCCTCGAGGGACTGCACGGTCTCGTCGTCGCCGCGCCCGCTCACCTGGCGGATCAGATCGGGAACTGCGATCGTCCCAATGACGGCAACCGCTCCCAGCGTCTGCCTGGTCGATTGCGCAGCCGCGTCGAGCCGGACGCCCACGATGTCGTTCAGTTCGCCCGATGGCGAACCGCCCTCCTGGACCGATGCCAGGGCATACTCAACCACAAGTCGTGGGCTGCCACTGGTGCGGCGGAAGGCCTCTGCCGGGTCGACCTCGTTCGCATCGAGCGCTATCAGCGCCTCGGTGGTCTGCTCCAGATTCCAGGGGCTCAAGGTCACGATCGTGGAGATCTCGCCGACTTCTACGCTCTCGATCCCCTGCCGGGTCAGCGTTGTAAGCACCAGCACCCCATCCGGTGGGCGTCTCAGCAGATACCCCAGGAGGTCTGACGAAGTCGGATCGATCCACTGTGCGTCGTCGACGAGCAGCAGACCGGGAACCGGCCCGCTCAACGTGGCGCTGGTCGCTTCGCGGACGAGGTCGAAGATCCGCACCCGCTCGCCGGGCGAGCCGACCGCCTGCCCCACTGCAGCCAGGGCGTCTGCCAGCTCGGGTCGCCGGGCAATGAGCGCCTTGGTGAGGTCGAGGATGCCGGCGTACGCAAGGCTGAGCTCGGCAGCGTGCCCGCGCAGGGAGATCGCTGATCCCCCGGCTTCCTCCACCTCCTCACGAAGGCGCGTCGCAAGCGCGGTACGGCCTAGGCCAGCCGATCCGATGAGCAGCGCGCCCCGTCCGCCGTCGGCAGCCTCTTTCCATGCAGTTCGCAGGGTGCCGAGCTCGGCGGTGCGGCCCGTGAGTGAACGCGTGTGCTGGGGCGGTGGGGGAGGTGGTTGATCGGGCGGTTGGACGACGACGGCGGTGGGAACATGACGGCGCAGGCGGTTGGCCCGGATGTCGTCGTAGAGATCAGTCGTCTCGGCCAAAGGTGCTACGCCAAGCTCTCGGTCGAGGCTCCTGACGCACTGGCGGTACTGCTTGAGGGCCGAGGGACGCTCTCCGGTCCAGACGTACAGCCGCATCAGGTCGCGATGGGCTCCCTCGCTGAGAGGATCGAGAGTAACGCGTCGCTTCCCGGCCTCGATGGCGTCCGCCCACCGACCCGCTGCAACATCAATGTCGGCCAGCCGAGAGAGCACCGAGATGAGGCGTCCGGTGAGCCGATCGGCCGTGGCCTGCGACCAGTCATCGAATGGGGGGCTGTCACGCAGCGAAAACCCCGCCAGGAAACGGTCGGGCGCCAGGCTGGCTGCCTGTCGCAGCTCAGTCTCCGAAGTCTGCGTCGCGAGCCGCTCGAACTCCACGACGTCAGTCCACGACTGGGCGGCATCGACTTCGATCTCGCCGCGCCGGATCAGGAGCGAGGACCCAACCGCACTGGCCGAAGACAGCGTGCGTCGCAGCGACGCCCGAGCGCGTGCCTGATCCGACTCAGGCCATAGGAGTGCAGCGAGAGACTCGCGGCGCTGGGCTCGTCCAGTGACGGCAAGGTAGGCAAGCAGCGCCACAGCCTTGCGGGTGTCGAAGAGAAGCGGAGAACCTGCCGCCGACATCTCGGGTGCACCGAAGAGTTTCAGCCTCAGTTCGCTCACTTCCGAACCGTAACGCTTCGGTCTCCGTTAGCGTCAAAACTCATCGAAGTAGGCCTTTGTCGTAACGCTTTCGGAACGCGAGGTGCGCGATGCTCAATCCGAACCAAGAACCCCGACTGAGGGGCGACCGAGGAGCAGGAGGCGAAGTGGTCCAGCCACTCGAGTTAGACGTCGCAGCCCCGACGCTCGCCCAGCAGCCCCATCATGCGGCGCCCGTAGGTCTTGATCCGGATGCGCCGGGGACGGCTGGATCGAGGCGCTGGTGGCGTCGATCACGGACTGCCGACGAATCCCAGAACGACGTCGCGACCGATACTTCAAAAACTCAGTCCCTGACTCTCGACATTGCACCGAACGATCCGGTGCTTGCCTTCTTGCAGGGCGCCTCAGGACCGGTCGACGTGTCCACGCTGCCGCAGGGCTCACCGGCGGTGGCGGAGATGCGTGAGTCGGGTGTCGAGTTGGTGGTACCGCTCGTGGCGTCCGGCGAGATGGTGGGTCTCTTGGCACTCGGGCAACGGCTGTCCGAGCGCGGATACTCCCATGACGACCGTCGTCTGCTGGACACGCTGGCACGCTACGCCGCGCCGGCACTTCGGCTCGGTCAGATGGTTCGCCAGCAGCAGGGTGAAGCGAGGGTCCGTGAACGCATTGAGCAGGAGCTGAAGGTCGCGCAGCTTATCCAGCAGCAATTTCTGCCTCAGTCGCTGCCTAATCTGGCTGGCTGGGACCTGTCAGCCTTTTACCTCCCGGCGAGGACGGTGGGGGGAGACTTCTACGACGTGATGGAACTGCCCGATGGGCGGATCATGGTGGTCACCGGGGATGTGACTGACAAGGGCGTGCCGGCAGCTCTGGTCATGGCCAGCACGCATGCACTGCTGCGTGAAGCCGGCCCCCGGCTCGTTTCACCCGCGGCGGTGCTCGGGCGAGTCAATGAGTTGTTGTGCACCGACATCCCGGCACACATGTTCGTCACGTGTCTAGTCCTGGTGTTCGACCGTGACTCCGGCGAGGTACTACTTGCCAACGCCGGTCACAACTTGCCATTCGTCCGTGGGCGCGACGGTGTTCGCGAGCTGAGGGCGACCGGGATGCCGTTGGGCCTGATGCCTGAAAGCTCCTACGACGAGGTGCGGGCCACGATCGATCCCGGTGAGGTCCTCTTGCTCTACAGCGACGGGATCACTGAGCAGCACAACGACAGAGACGAGATGTTCGGCTTCAACCGCACCCAAGAATTGGTTGGTCGCGCGCAGTCGGGCTCAGAGCTGGTCGATGACTGTGTGTCGTCGCTTGAGCGGTTCTCCGGTACGCGTGAGCAGGAGGACGACGTCACGCTGGTGACCTTGGAGCGCAGCGCGGCGGCCAGACCCAAAGAGCTGAAGGCGGAAGAGGTTCTGTCCCGATTCTCGGTGGCCAGCGAACCGGGGAACGAGCGTCTCGTGCTCGCCCAAGTCGCGGAGGTGCTCGTCGACAGCGGCCTCACCACCGATCAGTTGGAGCGCATCAAAACCGCCTCGTCCGAAGCCGCGATGAACGCCATTGAACACGGCAATCACAACCGAGCTGAACTTCCTGTTGACGTGGTGGTCTTGCGCACCGACACGGGAATCGCGGTGGAGATCAGTGACCTCGGTGGTCGCGGTGAGGATGCGGTTGCCGACATTCCGGATCTCGAGCTGAAGCTCGCAGGTCTTCAGACAACGCGTGGGTGGGGACTCTTCCTCATCGAGAACATGGTCGACGAGTGCGAAGAGCACACCAGGGAAGAGCGGCACACCGTTCGCCTGGTCCTGCACGTCGACACCACATCGGCTCATCAAGCCGACGAGCCTGGAGGCATGTCATGACCACCCAGTATGAGGTCGTCACTCGAAACCCTGAGTCAGCAGTCATCGTTCTCACCGGACAGATCGATCGCGAGGCAGCCGGGGGTCTGGCGGCTGCCTACGATGCCGCAGCAGCGTCGAATCCGACCACCGTGGTGCTCGACTTCGATGCCGTTGACTACATCAACTCCACTGGCATCGCCCTGATTGTCAGCCTGCTCGGACGGGCCCGCGCCGAGAAGCGCGCGGTGCACGCGTCCGGATTGACAGAGCACTACCGCCACATCTTTGACATCACGCGGCTGTCTGATTTCATCCAGGTTTTCTCCGACGTCGACGCCGCGGTCGGCGCCTCGACTTCTTGATGGCGAAAGGATCACCATGTCTGAACCACAAGTGACCATGAGCGTCCACGTTCCTGAGCGCGGGACGGCAGTCATCGAGATTTCGGGTGAGGTCACAGCCGCGTGCGAACCCGTTCTGATGTCTGCATACGAGGAAGCGTGCGCTCCGGGGACGCGGTTCATCGTTCTCGACTTCACCGGGCTGTCGTACATGAACAGCGGTGGCATCGGGATGCTCGTCACATTGCTGGTCCGGGCCAATCGACAGCAGCAGAAGCTGGCCGCCGTCGGTCTGACCGACCACTATCGGCAGATCTTCGAACTCACTCGACTCGATGAAGCAATTGCGCTGCACGCTGACGCTCAGACCGCACTCATGAGTGCTTGAACGGAGGAGCGATGACCACACCCGAAGACGCGGGCACGCCGCGCGATGCTGGTAACTGGGCAACCAAGGTCGACAAGCTTGCCGCCCCCGACGACAAGGCGAAGGTCGGCTACAACATCACCGGTAAGAAAGCGACAGGCCCACAGCAAGGTTTTGGGAGACTTTGGCAACGGACTTACTCGACGGATCTAGGATCGGCGGTCGGGGCCCACGATCTGATCAGCGACTGGAAGGTCAACTTCGGCACCTATTGGCCGCCCGCGAGTACGTTCCACAGTTCGCTGACCGGCATTGAACCGGGAGCTGTGGCTCCGATCGAGGTAGGAGTGGTTAGTCGCGGGCCGAAGCTGGCCACCGGCATCCTGGTCATGTATGCCGATGAAGAGTCCTTCACCTTCATGACGCCGCAGGGTCACATGTTTGCCGGCCTCATCACGTTCTCGGCGGAGGAAGTAAGTGACAACACCCGCGTCGAGATCAAGATCCTCATTCGGCCCAGTGACCCACTGTGGGAGCTCGCCTGGCCGGTTGCCAAGCGCAAGGAGGATGTGTTCTGGGTAGGAACGCTGACGAACCTGGCTCAGCACCATGGTGTGGCTGAACCGACCGTCGAAGAGGAAACCGTGTGCGTCGACCGCAAGAGACTGTGGTCGAACTGGCGAAACATCTGGCACAACTCGGGGATTCGCTCAGGTATCCACATCGTGACCACCCCTGTGCGCAGGCTCCTGCCGGATCGAACCGCGGGATAGCACTGTGACCGCGGTGTCAGTGGTGCGCTTGCGTCAGGTCGGCCTGACAGCAGCCACCTTCCTGGTTGTCGTAGCAGGCGTCTTCGCCGGCTGGACTGACAGCTGGTGGTGGGGGCTGGGCTGGCTAGCCTTCCCGATCGTCGGGGTGCTCATTCTGTTGAAGCGCCCTGGAAACACCATCGGGCGTCTGCTGTGGATTACGGGAGCTGGATGGACGTTCTCGTGGATCGGCTACCAGTTGGACGGTCCGCCAATCGGTCAAAGCCCAGCGTGGCTCGAACTCGTGGCGTCGCTGGGTGGCTATCTTGCGTGGCTTTCGCTCATCGCGATCATCGCACTCTTTCCCTCTGGTCGCGCTGAGAGTCGGAGCAACCGGGTACTTGTCGGTCTGATTGGCCTCACGGCGCTACTCATTCTGTTGGCCGTAGTGCTCAGTCCTGAACCGTTGGAAGGCAGTGGAAGGGCCAATCCCGTTGGCCTCGAGTCGCTCGGTGACGTAACGGGCGCCTTCATCGACCAGGGCTTCGTGATCGTCCCCATCCTGATGGTGGCGTCACTGGCGGGACTGATCGTGCGCTGGCGTCGAAGCAGTGGGCCCGAGCGTCTTCAGTACCAATGGTTGGGCGCGTCCGTAGCCTTCGCGGCTGTCATTGTGTCGTCGTCGATGTTCCTTGGGGACTCAGGTGAGGCGACCTCTCAAGGAGTACCGATTTTCGCTCTCTTCTTTGTTGTGGGTCTCAATGCTGTACCCGTGGCTATTGGCATTGCAGTCTTGCGGTACCACCTCTATGACATCAGCCTGGTGGTCAGCCGGACGATCTCGTACCTCGTCATGACCTTGGCGCTGGTCGCCGTTTACGCAGGCATTGTGACGTCGGTGACGCGCCTCATCCCAGATGCTTCGAGTCTGGCCGTCGCGTCCGCGACGCTTGTTGCCGCGGCGGTGTTCCGTCCTCTGCTTCGCCGCATTCAGCATG
>JBDTTS010000018.1:0-15832 GCA_039930525.1 Actinomycetes bacterium
ATCCTGCTGGCCGAACCGCCGCCGAAACTGCTCATGCTCGACGAGCCGACCAACAACCTCGATATCGCCGGCCGAGCGCACCTCACCGAGGCGCTGGCGACCTACGAGGGCGCACTCGTCGTGGCCAGCCATGATCTACCGTTTCTACGTGGCCTTGCGCCGACACGATGGATCGAGCTCTAGACCCCATCACCACGGTGGTCTGCTGCAGGGTCGATACTCGTGCCATGTCGCGGACTGGAGGGACCATGGCCTGGACGGCAAGTCTCGGCAGGCTGCCGGGTATCGCGACGGCCAAGACCTACCAGCGCGAGTTCCATGTCGCCTCCGACGAGTTCGAGTCGTTCGGTGTACGACAGCGAGCCTAGGCGCTGAGCCGCTCCAACGCGGCGGCGAGTTGGCCTGCGCCGATCCGAGCCAGCCGGATTTCGGCCAGGCTCCAAGGGCGAGCCTCCTCGCGGAACAGCGATAGGAGTCCGATCGCATTTCCTTGCGCAACGACCGGGACAAGCAGCAGGGCCCCATAGCCGAGTTCGCTCAGCCGGTCCTGTTGCTGCATGTCAGACATCGGCTCTCCACGCAGCACCTGAGCGGCTCTGCGCGACTCGATGGTCCATTGCAGCAGTGGGTTCTCATCGAGCGGACGGACAGGGCCGACGTTGGCCCAGCTCTGGTGGTTCAGTGCAACCAGGCACCCCTCGTCCTCGTTCACGAGATCGATTCCGACATCGACGGCACCCAGCAGTCGGGTGAGCTCGACGACGGCATGTTGCACGTCGACGACTTCCTCGGCCTCGCCGAAGCGTTCGGCGACTCGGTCGAGTAGTACGAGTTCGTTGAGCAGGATGTCCTGCCGAGGTGTGGCGCTCAGGGCCTGTTGGTGAACGGCGCGGGCGGCCTCAACCGCCTGACGTCCGGGAAAGGTCCACGTAGGTCGAGCCGGGGCGAACAGGAAACCCTGTCCGTAGGCGATGTCGAGCTCGGCGACCACTTCGAGAGTGGACTGCTCCTCAATCCCCTCAGCGATGACTCCGGCACCCACACGGGCCGCGAACCGAACGAGGCTTTCCACCATGATTCGTGAGACCTCGTCAGTCTCGAGCTGGGTAACGAGAGACCGGTCAAGCTTGATCAGGTCGGGACGCACGCTGACCAGGCGCTCGAGGCCGGCATACCCAGTGCCCAAGTCGTCGATGGCCAACTTGGCGCCCCGCTCTCGCAGCCAGTCAGCGGTGAGCCGCAGCTCCCTCGTCGGGACATAGTGCGACTCGGTGAGCTCGACCACCAGACCGGTGAGGTCGCGGTCAAAGATTTCGCGGACCAGGTCCATGTTGAGCGCTCGGGGACTCACGTTGACGGCGAGATAGGTGCCCGCGGGTCGTCCCTCCATGCGCAGTGCTGCTCGCAGGGCCTCGGCTTCGAGCTCTGGCCCCGTACCCGTTGCCCAGGCACGTTCGAAGGCCTCAGCCACTGGGCCCCGGTACTCGTCGAACCGGGCCAGCGCCTCGAAACCGACGGTCAAACCGGTTGTGAGCGCCACGATCGGCTGCGCCCATGCGCGAATCGCGCCAAGCACCGGGCAGGCCGATGGGCGCTCCGGCTCGATGAGCGAAGCAGTCACCGTATCCATATCGGCCGCGGGAGTCGGGTCTGAAGTCGCGGGCAAGCGCTGTCTACGAAGTCGCGAGGGAGTCAACCACGTTGGGGCGCATCGCGGTGCCGAACGGCTCGAGGTAGCGCCGGATCGCAATAGCAGCTGCTGCCCCTTCACCCGCTGCAGAAGCAGCCTGCTTCGTGCTTCCGCTGCGCACATCGCCGGCTACGAAGACACCCGGCAACGAGGTCTGCATACCGGCGTCGGCCGACACGAAGCCTTGGCCATCGAGGCTGACCAGGTCAGCGACCAGGGAGGCGTTGGGGGTGAGGCCGATGAACACGAAGGCAGCCGGGGCCGCGATCGTCTCGCGGGAACCGTGAGCGTCTTCGACGACGACCCCCGTGAGCTTGCCGTCAGCGCCTACGAACTCAACGGGCATCGTTCTGGCAAGGATCGTGATGTCGTCGCTGCGTTCCACCTTCTCGACGGCGGCAGCACTAGCGCTGAGTCGATCCGAGTTCGTCACGAGAGTGACCGTCTGGTCGAGAGTGGTGAGGAACAGGCTCTCTTCGGTCGCGGAGTTACCGCCGCCAATGACCACGACGGATTCACCGCGGTAGAAGGCGCCGTCGCACGTGGCACAGAAGTGCACACCGGAACCGATGAAGTCTTCTTCTCCTGGGATTCCCAACCGGCGGTAAGTAGACCCGGTCGCCACCAGGAGTGCATGCGATCGGTAAGCGTCTCCGGATCCCGTAGTGACGACCTTCTGGTCTCCGTCACCAGCGAGTGACACGACGTCAGTGGCAGCGAGGATTTCGACGCCAAATCTCTCTGCCTGTCGGCGCAGCCGATCGGCAAAATCGCTGCCTCTGACTCCGTCGGGAAATCCAGGAAAGTTGTCGACCTGATCGGTGATACCGATAGTTCCACCCACCGCCCCCGACTCAATGACGAGCGTCGGGATTCCTTCGCGGGCCGCATAGATCGATGCGGTGAGACCGGCGACACCACTGCCGACGATGATCAGCGAGTAAAAACGATGCTGTGCCTCGGTGCGGAGCCCGAGCTTGGCAGCCAGATCGGCGTTACTGGGCTCGACCAGAGTGCTGCCGTCGTCGAAGACGAGCACCGGGATGATGAGCTTTCCGTCGTTTACCCGCTCTACTTCGGCACGCCCCGCAGGGTCATCGTCCACATCGGTGAACTCGTACGCCACTCGCTGCTCACTCAGGAACTGTTTGGCCCGGTGGCAGTCTGGACACCAAGCGGTTCCGTACATCTTGATCGGGGAAACAACAGGCATCACAACATCCCTTCAGCAAAGTAACGATCGCGACAACACCGCTGCTTGCAGATCCCTTCCCAGGCCAGGCTCCGTATGGTCATTTCATGCCCGCAAAGCTGAGCGCCGGACTGCTCCCCTACCGATGGAAGGGCGAATGGCTCGAGGTCTATCTCGTCCACCCAGGCGGGCCATTCTGGGCCGCAAAGGACGACGGAGCCTGGTCGATTGCCAAGGGTGAGTACGAGAGGGGCAGCGACCCGTGGCGTACCGCACTGCGCGAATGGGAAGAAGAGACCGGACATCCGGCTCCAAACGGCGAAGCCACACTGCTGGGCGAGTTTCGCCAGGCGAGCGGCAAACTGATCACGGCCTTCGCCATCGGGGCCGACTTTGAGATCGATGACTTGGTCAGCAACACCTTCACGATGGAGTGGCCACCGCGCTCAGGACTTGTCGGTGTGTTCCCCGAAGTGGACCGAGGCGAATGGATGCCCCTCGCCCTGGCTCGGCAGAAGTTGATCGCCGGCCAGCGGCCATTTCTGGATCGCCTCCAACAGCTGGTGCGAACCACCGAGATCTGAATAGCAACCAGGGGGTCACACCAGGACCCATAAGCGCAGGCCCATAGGCTACCTCCGTCAAGGTCAACTTGACGAATCTTCATGCGTCAAGTAATCCTTGACGCATGACAAATCACCGAGCACGCCCACAAGATCTCACCAGGTTGACCACAGAAGAGCTCAGTGCGCTCTTCGGTCAAGTGACTACCGAACTCACCGAGCGCTCACCACTCGATCCGGCCCAGCTCATCAACGCTCTAGGCGAGTTGAGTACATCGATGGAACTGATCGGTCGCTCGTTGGGCGCCGCGTACGCCGGGGCCTGGGCTGCGCCGCGTTCGCCCCACCAGCGCTGTCATCGCCGAGCTCCCGCCAGTGAACCCAGCCCACGGCTGTCCGGCGATCGACATCACTCCATGACCATGCACGGGTTGCGCGAAGACAAGCCGGCTGAACAGTGGACGGCCCTTTTCCGGGCAACATGGATGGGCTACCGCACGTGGTACACGTCTCAGGGCCTTGCCTCGCGACCCGATCTGGAAGCCTGCGAAGACGCCCTTGAGGAGTACATGCCCGAACTCGTGCCGATCTGGCAACGACTGGTCAACCTCGCGGGTCGCGACCCGTTGGCGGCACGGATGCTCAGTCTGTGGAACCCTCCGGCGTACGCATCCGGATGCTCACAGCTGGTGATCGAGGGACCGCCTCGCGTCCTGATCAGAAACTATGACTACGACCCCACCTTGTTCGAGCAAGTCGTCTACTCCACTAAGTTCGGGGACAGACGCGTGATCGGCACCGCCGACTGCCTATGGGGTCTCCTCGATGGGATGAACGATGACGGACTGGTCGTGTCGCTTACGGCAGGTGGCCGACCGGGCAGTGGGCAAGGATTCGCCATTCCGCTCGTGATTCGCTACCTGCTAGAGGTCTGCACGTCAGTGGCAGACGTGCAGGCGGTCCTCTCGCGTGTTCCGGTGGCTGCGTCCTACAACGTGACGGCCTCTGACGCCTCGGGAGCTACGGCGACCTTCTTCGTGGCACCAAACAGCCCACCGGAGTACTTCGAAGCACCCTTGGCAACCAACCATCGCGGCACGGTCCCGGAGTACCCAGAGATGGCCGCCCGGTTCAACAGTGTTGAGCGACAGGACACCCTCGTGAGCCTTCGCGACGCAGAGGCTGATCGCGAGACCGTGAAGGCCGCGTTTCTGGAGCCTCCCTTGTACAACACACGCTTCTCACAGGGGTTCGGCACGCTCTACACAGTTCTCTACTATCCCGACGAGGGCTATCTGGAGTACACCTGGCCAGATCGATCATGGCGCAGATACTTCGACTCACCGCCAGGCACTCAACAGGTCACACTGGTGGAGCGCGGCGGCGGCTAGAATGGCCTTCTCGCAGGGGTCACTGCTCGAAGGGTCAATCAATGGCGACGTCACGCGGCCGGCTACAGGCAATGTCAACCCCGGAACTGATCATTCAGGCGCAGGACGCGATCCAGGCACTGGGCGACAAGCCCGACGTCGAGGCCTTCAACGCCTTGCTAGCCCTCAGCGAAGCTCTAGGCGAAGCAATAGGTGAGTCAGCCAGATTGCTTGCCGCCCACAGTTCATGGTCGCAAGTAGGCGAGGTTTCCGGCACAACCAAACAAGCTGCCTGGTCACGGTGGAGCAGCTGATTCACGGATGCAACTCCGGTGGCCAAACAGCCCCTGGTCGCTGAGTGGCGCGTCTGGCCCTCAGCCGATCCAGCCAGTGCATGACCGGAGTCGCGGTGATGCCGTGGACAAAGATTGAAACAGTGATGGTGAAGGCGACGATCGCCCACAGCTCAGCAACTGGGAAATCCGCTTGGCCAAACGCGTAAGCCAGGTAATAGATCGAGCCGATACCTCTGACGCCGAAGAAGGCGATTGCGTAGCGCTCTCGGCGTCCGGCCCTCGAACCGAGCTGCGACACCCAGGCAACAAGTGGCCTGACTACGAACACAAGGGAGAGGCCAATCATCGCGCCACCCCAGGTCAGCGTGCCCAAGAGACCGGTGGCAACGGCACCGCCGAGGAGCAGCAACAGCCAGGCTGCAAGCAGTCGTTCGACCTGTTCGACAAAGGTGTGGAGGACCTGGTGATACTCATGGTCGCGTTCAGCGCCCCTGATGGCGCATGCGGCAACAAACACGCTCAGGAATCCGTAGCCACCCGCCAGTTCAACCAGTCCGTACGCCAACAAGGTGACCGCAACGGCAACGAATCCTTCCGACTGCTCGGCCAGCACGACCGATTTCCACATGCCGGTAAAGAACAACCGAGCGGCTAGGCGTCCGACGGCGAGGCCACCGACGAGGCCGACGACACACTTGTACAGCACATCGTCCAGTGCCCATTCCGTGAGCCAGCCTGTCCCACCAACGGCCGCCAATGCGATCGCGGCATAGACGAAAGGGAACGCCAAAGCGTCGTTCAATCCCGCCTCCGACGTGAGGGCGAAGCGGACCTCGTCCTCGCTACTCTCGCTGTCGGTGGGTTCTCCGACCTGGACATCAGAGGCGAGAACCGGATCGGTCGGAGCCAGAGCAGCACCAAGAAGGAGTGCTGCCGCAATCGGCAAGCCAACAAGGGCCCAGCCCAGGAGTGCGACAGCGGCGATCGTGGCGGGCATGGCGATCGCCAGCAGCCGCCAGGTCGTGCTCCACCGGCGCCAGCCCACGGGACGATCGAGAGCCAGCCCAGCTCCCATCAAGCTGATGATCACCACAATCGCCGCCGAGTACTCCACCAACGTCCGATGCTCCACGGGGTCTGGGTTCGGCAGGCCCAGCGGAAGAGCGAATACGACCGCACCGCCGAGGAAGAAGATCACGGGAAGACTGAGCGGCAGCCTTCTGAGGGGCGTTGGAAAGGCCGCGGCGGCCAGCGCCGCCAACCCCGCTAGTACAAAGACGAGGTCGCTCAGACTCCACTCAGGGCCCATTGACCTATGCGCCCATGCCTTCGCGTGCAACCGCTAACGGTTGAGTGCCATTCATCCGATCCACCGGTTGAGAATGCCACGTCATGGGGCTCGATTCGAATCAGCCCTGACCTCGGAGTGAGCGGGTCGATCACCGTCACTGCCGCCAAGTCGGCAATCTGGACCAATCCGCGGCCACCCAGGCTCCGAAGTCAAGGTGTGGATCACAAAACTCGGTGGCGCGCGGCCCTAGCGGGCTTGCTATCGGCCGCCGCCGCACTCGGCGTTGCCGAGATGTTGGCAGCGCTCATCGGGTCGGCAAGCTCGCCATTGATCTCAGTCGGAGGAACATTCATCGATGCCACCCCTCGGTGGCTCAAAGAGTTCGCCATCGAGACCTTCGGCGAGAACGACAAAACAGTTCTTTTGATCGGCATCGGCACCGGTATCGCTCTTCTGGCGGCCCTGCTCGGCGTGGTGTCCGTCAAACACCGGCGCGTGGGAGTCATCGGCGTACTCCTCCTCGGGGTGATTCCGGCGATAGCCGCCGTGTCGCGTCCCACCGGGTCACTGATCGATGCGGTGCCTGCGCTGGTGGGAGCCACCGTTGGCGCAGTCTGCCTGCACCAGCTGATCGCGCGGCTGCCTCAGCACGGAATCGACGCCGCCGATGCGCAGACAAATGAAACCACCTCGGCAACCGAATCTGGCCTGGGTCGCCGTTCCTTCCTCCGGGCATCTCTGGCAGTGGCGACAATCGCCGCGGTCGGGGGGGTCCTCGGCCGCGCAGTACTCAATCAGCGCATGGACGTCGAGGCTTTAAGAGCCGCGCTTCGGCTACCGGTACCTGCCGAGACTGCGACAGTCCTACCTGATGGGTTCGACCTCGACACCAAAGGTCTGACACCGTTCTTTACCCCAAACGGTGACTTCTACCGTGTCGACACCGCCCTTACTGTGCCGGCAGTAAACAGTGATGACTGGTCGCTTCGGATCCACGGCATGGTCGACAACGAGGTCTCCTTCAGCTTCTCAGAACTCTTAGCGCGTCCGATGGTAGAGCGGGACATCACCTTGACGTGCGTATCCAACGAGGTCGGCGGACGTCTGCTCGGCACCGCACGCTGGCTCGGAGTTCGTGTGCAGGACCTGCTTGAAGAGGCCGGCGTGGCGACTGGAGCGGACCAAGTCGTCAGTCGGTCATACGACGGTATGACGATTGGCACCCCCACAGCAGCGTTGTTGGACGGCCGCGATGCCCTGCTTGCCGTTGGTATGAACGGCGAGCCCTTGCCTCTTGAGCATGGGTTTCCTGTGCGAATGGTCGTTCCTGGCCTGTACGGGTACGTCTCAGCGTGTAAGTGGATCGTCGACATGGAAGTCACCACGTTTGATGCCTATGACGCCTACTGGGTGGAGCGTGGGTGGGAGCGCACTGCGCCGATCAAGGTTTCATCGCGAATCGACACCCCCAAGCCGTTGAGCAAGTCGTCGCGCGGGTCCATCGTTGTCGCCGGCGTCGCCTGGGCACAGCAGCGGGGAATCAAAGCCGTCGACGTCCGGGTCGATGGCTCAGACTGGACGCCAGCAAAGCTCGCGTCAAGCGCTGGGATTGACACGTGGCGGCAATGGACGTGGGACTGGGACGCGCAAGAGAGCGGTAACCACACGCTGGAGGTCCGCGCCACCGATGGCGACGGCACAGTCCAGACAGAGGAACGCGCCGAACCCTTTCCTTCAGGGTCAACCGGATGGCACTCGGTGGTGGTCACCGTGGAATAGCCGGGGGGCCAGTCATCGCACGATCGAATACCACCATCAAGGAGCTACTAATGCGTAACAACAAGCCCATGTTCACCGTCATGCTCGGAGCCGTGACCGTACTCGGTCTCGCCACAGGCTGCAGCTCGTCCGACGACACCAGCGATGCGAGCGCATCGAGTCAACCGACCACGTCCACTGTCGCTGGACCGTTCGGTGACGGCTGTGCGGCAGTGCCTGACTCGGGCGCCGGGAGCTTCGATGGCATGGCGGAGGAATCGGTCGCAACGGCCGCGTCCAACAACCCAGCACTATCGACACTCGTCGCTGCCGTCGGAGCGGCCGATCTCGGGGACACTCTGAACTCGGCCGAGGGCATCACCGTCTTCGCGCCGGCTAACCCTGCCTTCGAAGCGATCCCGAAGAAGGATCTGAACGCACTTCTGGCAGACAAGGACGCCCTCACTAGCGTTTTGACGTACCACGTCGTGGACGGCCAGTTGTCACCCGACGAGCTGGCGGGAACACACGAGACCTTGCAGGGCGAGACCCTTACGGTCACGGGAAGTGGCGAAGACTTCACCGTCAACGACTCGGCCCAGGTGATCTGCGGAAACGTTGAGACCGCCAACGCCACCGTCTACATCATCGACGGAGTGCTAGCCCCGACCAAGTAGCCGACGAGTGGGTCCTCTCGCCTGGCGTAATCATTCCACGTGAGGGATTCAGGGATGGTGGGCGCGGAGTATCCGCGCCCACCATCCCTTTCTGTCGACTCCGTCCGCTATCAGGCGATCAGGTTCGGTTGGCGCCGACGGGCTCCAATCGAGCGTCGTCAAGGTCTAGATCACCTGACGCCATCGTGAGACCGGGAAGAAAGGCTTCTCCTTCAACGTCGATCCTGGGGAGCAATCTGTCGAGCCATCGCGGAATCCACCAGTTGGCATGGCCAAGCAGCTTCATTGTCGAGGGCACCAACACGAGACGCACGACCGTGGCGTCCAAGAAGATGGCGGTGGCCAGTCCCAGTCCCATCATCTTGATTCCTGGATCTTCACCCAGCATGAATCCGAAGAACACTGAGATCATGATGAGTGCGGCGGAGGTGATGACTCGACCCGTGCTGGCAATCCCGCTGATGACCGAAGCCTCATTGTCGCCGGTGCGTGCGTATTCCTCGCGAACCCGGCTAAGCAGAAAGACTTCGTAGTCCATCGACAGGCCGAACAGGATCGCAAACATGAGCATTGGAATGAACGCAATGACTGGGACCGTCTCCTCCAATCCGATGAGGTCCATGCCCCAACCCCACTGGAAGACCATCACCATGACGCCATAGGCCGCGCCGATACTCAACAGGTTCATCACGGCAGCCTTCAGAGGAACCAGCACCGAGCGAAAAACCACAGTCAGCATGAGGAACGAAAGCAGGACCACCGCGAGGATGAACACCGGCAGCCGATCACCCACTCGCGAGCCCAAGTCTCCCCAGGTCGCCGTCTGACCCCCGACGTGCGCCGCCGCGTCGCTGCCTTGCAACACCGCTGGGAACACCTCGGTGCGCAGCCGCTCGACCGTGTCCAGAGTCGCCGGGTCCTGCGGGGCCGTGGTCGGTAGCGCGATCAAGGTCGTGACCGACCCGTCGGTGCTGAACTCAGGTGGAGCGACTGAGGCTATCCCTCGATCTTCACGCACGGCTTCAGCAAGCGGCTCTACGATCTGCGGCTCTGCCGACGTATCCACGGCAATGACAAGCGGGCCGTTGATGCCTGGGCCGAATCCGTCGGCGACAAGGTCGTACGCACGGCGTTCGGTGCGGTTGTCGGGAAGTGCCCCCTCGTCAGGAAATCCAAGGCTCAGCGAAAAGGCCGGTGCGGCCAAAGCCACGAGGAGAACTGCACCCCCGATCGCGTACCCCCATGCGTGTCCCGAGACGTGCTTACCCCAGCGGAACCAGGTCTTTCCAGCCACACGCTCAGATCGCGCCTTGCGACGACCAGCCCGGAGCCCGTTGATCCGTTCCCCAGCGACCCCCAAGAGTGCTGGCAGCAGCGTTACTGCTGCCACGACCATTACCGCGACCATCACAGACACGGCAATTCCCGCGGCGGTCATGAAGGGAATCCCTGACACTGCCAATCCCAGGATGGCGATGACGACGACTCCGCCGGCGAAGATCACCGACTGACCGGCAGTCGCCACGGCACGTCCCACCGACTCTTCGACCGGCATGCCCTGGGCAAGGAACTCACGGTGTCGGGTGACCAGAAAGAGCGCGTAGTCGATGCCCACGCCAAGTCCGACCATCGCCCCAACAACTGGCGCAAAGCTCGGGATGTCCACCACATAGGTGACGAGCGACAGGGCACTGGTGCCGACGGCCAAGCCGATCAGCGCAATTCCGATCGGCAGGCCCATGGCGATCACCGACCCGAACGCGATCAACAGAATCACCACTGCCGCACCCAATCCCAACATCTCCCCCACCCCCGTCGGTGCCTCCTCGAAGGCGAAGAAGAGGTCGCCACTCGCCTCGACCTGAAGGGCCGAATCTGCGCGCCCGGCGTCAACCAGGCTTTTGAGATTGTCGAGGTCGACAGGGTCCAGCTCTTCGACGACTGGGTATTGGACTCGAATCAGAGCCACTGAGTCGTCGGGCGAGAAAACTGTCGCCGCCCCGATCACTTTCGGGAGGTTCGCCACGGCCTCTTCCAACGCGGCCAGATCAGCGCGCCCCCTGGATGAGTCACCAAAGGTGCTTCCGGCGTCCAATGGTCGGGCAACGACCTGGGCGGTCAGGCCGGCCCGGTCAGACTGCGCCGCAAGCTGCAGGTCGACTGCCTCCTGCGAATCCAGCCCCGGCACCACGAACGAGTCCTCGAGCTGCTTGCCAAAACTCGCCGACGCGGCCACCACGAGCACCGACAGAACCAACCAGGCGCCAATCACCCGCCAGGGACGTCGGGCGGCCAGCCGACCCCATCGATACATCAGACTCGACATGACTCTCCTCAGCGCTACGGTCTCCCGGCGCTTTCGCCGAGACACCATCAGCGTTTCGATTCGAGAGTCAGGTGGCATCGGCCAGAGGGGGTGCAGATTCCTCGGCCTTCTGCCCGGGGCGGATCTACGACTTCTGACCGAGCCGCAAGCCCGCCGACCCCCCTACGCTGAAGCCGTGCTTCCAGCCTATTTTCGATCCGTGTGGGACGAACCCCGTGTCCCCAACGCACCCGTGCGCGTCTGGCGCGACTGGGCCCTGATCGGGGCGCTCGTCGTCTCAGCGCTGCTGGAGGGGACCCTTCGAAGCGACGTCGTCTGGCGTCCTCTGGCGCTGGCTTTGGCACTCGGTCTGGTGTGGGCGCTCTTGTGGCGACGCACTCGTCCGTTGGCAACGCTCGCCGTCGTCTTCGGCGTCTTGACCGCCGTCTCGGTCGCCTCCATCGTGGCGGGGACAGAACCAGTTGGGCTCTATTCCACCGCTTACATCCTGCTGCTGCCGTATGCGCTGCTTCGCTGGGGCAGCGGACGCGAGGTGCTGCTCGGGGTGCCCATCATGCTGGTCACCTATGCCCTCGGAATCGCTGCCGACTACACGGGAGCCGGAGAGGCCATTGGCGGGTTCGTGTTTGGCCTCTTCCCTGCGGTGCTCGGCGCCCTAGTGCGCTTTCTCTACGGGTACCAGGCCAGCCAGAGGGACAAGATCAAGTCTCGCGAGCGCGCAGAGCTGGCGCGTGAGCTGCACGACACAGTGGCACACCATGTTTCCGCGATCGCCGTGCGAGCCCAAGCCGGACGCGTTGTCGCCGCCACCGATGTGCGAGCAGCAATCGACTCGCTTCAGATCATTGAAGAGGAGGCATCCCGCGCCCTGACCGAGATGCGCCTGATGGTGGGCACCCTGCGCGAGGACGAGGCCGCCGAACTCGCGCCGCAACGCGGAGTGAACGACATTCCAAGCCTCGCAGATGACGCCGGTGCTTCACCCCCCGTGAGGGTCGAGCTCACTGGTCCGCTCGAAGATGTCGGGGCGTCCGTCGGCGCTGCCATGTACCGCCTTGCCCAGGAGTCGATCACGAATGCCCGTCGACACGCCCGTCACGCCACCCGGGTCGACGTCCGGGTCGAAGGAGGCGAAGGCTTCGTACACCTGACGGTCACCGACGACGGAGAACCCCAAGCGAGTGCGCCAAGCTGGACGGGCTACGGTCTCGTGGGGATGAGAGAACGAGCGGCCTTGCTGGGGGGCACTTTGGACGCTGGCCCCACGCCCGGAAAGGGCTGGAGCGTCACTGCTGTTCTGCCGAAGGTGCCTATGTCATGACGATTCGAGTGCTGGTCGCAGACGATCAGGAGATCGTGCGCACCGGGCTCGCGATGATCATCGACGCCGATCCTGGACTTGAAGTTGTGGCACAGGCGGGCGACGGACGCGCCGCCGTTGACCTCGCTCAACAAATGCGCCCTGACGTCTGCCTGTTCGACATCCGCATGCCCGAAATGGACGGCATCGAGGCAACCCGCCAATTGGCCGGCCCCGACGTCGAAGACCCGCTTGCCGTCGTCGTGATCACGACGTTCGATTCCGACGACTACGTGTACGGCGCCCTCAAGGCTGGGGCGCGAGGGTTCTTGCTCAAAGACGCTGGGCCTGAACTATTGACGCAAGCCATCCGAGCGGCTGCAGGCGGAGATGCGCTCATTGCTCCGAACGTGACCGTCCGACTGCTCGCCACCTTCGCGGCAACCCCGGGTGGCGGCGAACCGGCTCAGCCAGTGGCACCGCTGACCGACCGTGAAGAGGACGTTCTCGTCACTGTCGCAAGGGGACTCACCAACTCGGAGGTCGCCAGCGAGCTCCACATCAGCCTGAGCACAGTAAAGACCCACCTCACAGCGCTGATGAACAAGCTCGGTGCCCGCAATCGGGTCGAGCTCGTCATGTGGGCGTACGAGACGGGCCGCGTCAAGACCTGACCGGCGTCCGGTGTCCGGTGTCCGGGGTCCGGGGTGAGGCAAGTCCCCCGGTGGTGTCTTGGGCCGCGGAGCGGACGGTGGAAGACCGGCATTACCCGACGGGTTCGCGGCGCCTGGACCGGTGTCGCCTTTGGGGGTCACCTTCGCGGTCGGGGATCGCCCGGGGACCCACTCGGGGGCGGCAGGGCCTGAACTGACACGACGTCGCGCAACTGCGAACCAATCCGCTGCGACCTCAGCCACGAACCTGCAGTGGAGGGACCAACCAGCAACCAGGAGGCTCACATGTTCGAGAACAAGAAGACACGTTTCGCGATCGCGGGAGCGACCGCCGCAGCGGCGATCACCTCAGTAGTGCTACCCATGAGCATGGCCGTCGCTGGCCACACCAACACCTTGCTCGAGGCCGACCTGACCGGTCGCGCCGAGGTCGGGACCGGAAATCGACTAGCCGGTGACCCGAACGGCAGAGGTGAAGCCTACGTATTTGGCGTGGACGGCGATCCGACCACCCTGTGCTACGTGCTGACGGTCGACAAGACCGGAACACCCTTGGCAGCGCATATTCACGAGGGAGCCGCGGGCACCAACGGTCCTGTCGTGGCCAATCTGGCTGCACCGGCGGACGGCAACGCAGCCGACTGCCTGACCGAAGGCGAAGAAAGCAAATTCGTCGGGGACCAGACCGTTGCGGAAATCCTCGCCAACCCGCAAAACTACTACGTGAATGTGCACACCGCTGAGTACCCAGGCGGCGCAGTCCGTGGGCAGTTGATGGCCGAGCGCTGAGCGCAGGTCCGGCTATCAAGGCGGCGCAGACGCCAGGGACCGGAGGGATCGGCAGCATCGATCTCGTCCGGTCCCCGGCGTCACCTTGGCGTTGCCTAGCACGAACGCCAGAGGCGCACAGTGCCAAACTACGGGCATGGCAGAGAACAGTAGGGACCACGAACACGTTCACGATATTGCTTGCGACATGGCCCACGGCTTGGTGCCAGCTCCTACCGAGGGCAGACGGCTCATCGCAGTCTTCCTTTCCCCGGTCTCACTTCATCTGGCCCATTTCTCTGCCCACGTAGGGTTCGAGGTCACCATCGTCGACCCCGACACGGAACGCGCATCGGCTGACATAGCGACCGTCCCCGACATCGTTTCAGCCAAACCTGACGACAACACAGACGTAGTGGTTACAGATCATGACCGTCCCGAACTCGGCGATGTCCTCTCTGACGCGCTCCGCACCACCACTCGCTGGATCGGCGTCATGGGAAGCCCACGGCACACTGCGCCGCACATTCAGGCACTGAAAGACGTCGGCTTCGACGATGAGGCGATAGCGCGCGTGCATCGGCCCTTCGGTCTTGACATCGGTTCCCATTCGCCTGGTGAGATTGCAGTTGCCACCTTGGCGGGCCTGCTCGCCGATCGCAACGGGCGAAGTGGCGGGCCATACGAGGATGTTGTCTGACAAAGACTTCTCAACATTGGCTCTTGAAATCCTTGTGCGTTTGAGGAACGTATCCTCCATTTCCGCCGCGACGCCGCCAGTGTCATCCGGGGGATGGATGATGCGCTGGCGGCGGGGTGTGACGACCCCGCAGGGTCACAAGGGTCGCCAGCACGAGGTCTAGATTCTCGCCCGCCGAGTGTTCGTCGGATGGGCCCGTTAGGCAATAGAGACGTCCACGTCGCCGCGAACCTTCGGTGAGGGTGCAGTTCGCACACGGCTGGGTCAACGTGGGGTTATGCCGACGGTGGCCACGCCGATTGGCCGTGGACTACACCCTGGGCAGCTTCGCTATCTGTAAATCTCCGCGCTGTCCAGCGAGCCGAACGCATCATATCCGCCGGCGACCAGCACTGCGCCATCCAACAGACGCGTCGCTGTGGTGTCATACCGTTCAGTGGTCATGCTGCCGCTCTCTGCCCAGGTTCCAGTCACCGGGTCATAGAGTTCTGCGCTGGACAGAATCGTGTGCCTGCCGAATCCGGCGGCGACGAGAACCTCGCCGCTTGTGAGTAGCGTGGCGGTCTGGTTGTAACGACCGGTGACCATCGACCCCGTAAGTGTCCATGTCCCGGTCACCGGGTCGTAGAGTTCGGCGCTCGCACGGCCCAGGCCCCCGCGCGGCTTGAGCCCCCCGGCCACTAGGACTTCGCCGTTAGTGAGCAGTGTTGCGGTGTGGGCATTCCGGTCTCGCGACATTCGTCCGGTTGGCGTCCAGCTGCCCGTCGCTGGATGGTAGATCTCCGCAGTGGCAACGCGCTGTCCGTTTCCATAACCTCCCGCCACGAGCACTTGTCCGTTGGGAAGCAATGTGGCCGTGTGGCCGCTGCGAACATGCCCCATCCGACCCGTCATCGACCATTCCCCAGTTCGCGGGTCGTACAGTTCCGCAGTCGCTCGGTAACGCCTTTTCGTGTTGGTGCCAACAACCAAGACCTTTCCGCTTCCGAGCAAGGTTGCGCTGTGGTAGTTGCGGCGATAGGCCATGCGACCTGTCGCACTCCAGTCTCCAGTCGCCGGATCGTACAGTTCTGCACTAGCGAGCGCGCCACGCCCAGCCGACCCACCGGCCACGAGAACCCGACCGTCGTTCAGCAGGGTCGCAGTGTGGTTGAACCGGCCAGTCGCCAGACTTCCAGTGGCCGTCCACGTGGAGCTATCTGGGTCAAACAGCTCAGCGCTGGTGGC
>JBDTTS010000019.1:0-15634 GCA_039930525.1 Actinomycetes bacterium
GGGTGGCAGCGCTGTCTACCGTGACGCCGTCGCGCGCCTGCTGGCCAAAGCCGCCGACCTGGCCAAGCGGGCTCCACGCTTCGCCGGATGGTGGCTGAGTACGGCGGAGGCTTGGGCCGACGGTCCGCGCGAGGTGGCAATCGTCGGTAGCCCTGGCCCGGCGCGGGCGGCCTTGGTAGACGCGGTATGGGCATGGCCGGCTCCTGGTCGGGTCCTGGCGGTTGGGACTGCGGCAGACGATGGGGTGGCCCTGCTCAGTGGTCGGTCTGGTCCAGTTCCCCAAGCATGGGTCTGCCGCGACTTCCAGTGCGAACTACCGACCGATAATCCAGAGCGGGTCGCGGCGCTGCTGCGTGGTGCGACAGAGTAGGCACATGACTCCCGATGCCTCCTCCGCAGATGCCTATGTCGGCGCCGTCGTGGTCGGATCCGACGGTTCCGAGGACGCCCTCCGAGCGGTCAGATGGGCGTCAGTCGAGGCTGAGTGTCGAAGTGTCCGACTGGTCGTTCTGAGGGCCTGGTCGCTGAAGACAGCTCCCCGACCAGACGGCTCAGATCTCACCTATGTGCCCAGCGAAAACGAGTTCGCTGACGCTGTTCGCGACGCGCTGGCGGCTCATCTTGCCAAGGCGTTCGGGGCAGACGCTGCCGATGCCATCCTCGTAGCCGTTCACCGGCCTGCAGACGAAGCGTTGATAGCTGCCTCTCGGCAGGCCCTCATGACCGTGGTCGGCGCTCGAGGTTCTGGGCTGGCCAGGTGGCTGGGGTCGACGTCGACTTCGGTGGTGCGGCACGCACGGGGGCCAGTCGTCGTGATCCCGCAGGACGGTGAGCGCGGCTCGTGACTCGGTGGCGATAAAGTCGGCACAGATCACCAGGAAGGGGGTGTGGCGTGGGGCTCCGCGATCTTGCCTACACGCTCTACGAGCGGCGGCTGTTGGCGTCCCTCGACCCCGAGCAGGCTCCCCATCATGTCGGCGTGATTCTCGATGGCAATCGGCGTTGGGCGAAAGCAGCCAGAAGCACGGCGAGTATCGGCCATCGAGCGGGAGCCGACAAGATCTCGCGACTCTTGGAGTGGTGCGACGAGGCTGGCGTCGAGCTGGTAACGCTCTGGCTGTTGTCCACCGACAACCTGGCCCGGCCAGAGCCCGAGCTGGCACCGCTGCTCGACATCATCGAAACCGTCGTCGGTGAGCTGTCGGCGGACGGTCGCTGGCGGGTTCATCCTGTCGGCGCGCTTGACTTGCTGCCCCAACACACCTCAGAGGTGCTCAAATCTGCAGCGACGCAGACGAGCGAGATCGAAGGGCTGTTGGTCAACGTGGCCGTTGGCTACGGAGGCCGACAAGAAATTGCCGACGCGGTGCGCTCGCTCCTGGCAGAACATGCGGCCGGTGGAACACCGATGGCCGAGCTCGCTCGCAGTCTGTCGGCTGATCACATCTCAGAGCACCTCTACACAAAGGGGCAGCCTGATCCGGATTTGGTGATCCGGACCTCTGGTGAACAGCGACTGTCGGGATTCATGCTCTGGCAGAGCGCCCATAGCGAGTACTACTTCTGCGAGGCCTACTGGCCCGACTTCCGCCGGGTAGATTTCTTGCGCGCGCTGCGATCGTACGAGCAGCGGCATCGCCGCTACGGCGGATGATCTAGGCTACGGCGCCAGCCGACTACGGCTAAGGAAGTTCGGCGCCACTCGCGTGGATGAGCGGTTCGTGAGGCGCTATCCGCAAGTTGCGAAGGTCGTAGCCGAAAGTGGTTGCCTGCTGCTCGTAGAGCGCCATCGCCTTGGTCGCCCCGCGGTGCCCCTTGGTGAGCAAGGCGCTCCACTGGTCTTCGTAGCGGTCGCTACCGGCGGAGTCGACGCTGCTGACGTCGATTTCGCCGGGCATGTCCAGGAAGTCGACGATGCCGGTCATCGTCGACGTGGGATCGGCGAGTAACCACTCGTAGCTCACCAGGTGAACCCGGCTCAGCGCAGGGAGATCCAATTGAGCGGTGCGATGTGCGGTGAACCAGTTGTTCATGAGCCGTGGAAGTGGCGTGCGACGGCGCCATTTGCGGGTCGCCAGTGTGACAGTGACCGGGTGGCGCACGATGAACACAAACGACGCCGACGGGTACAGAGCCTGCAGAAACCGCCCCATCACGATGTTCGGCGGCGACTTCTCGATCAAGAAGCGCGCGTCGGAGTCCCCCCAGTACGGCCGCCAGGCATCCCAGAGCTGCTGGGCCCTCGTCGAGGCATCCCCCACCTGATCCTCGGTGCGATGCGCGGTGGGGTTCAGTGCAAAGCGACCTGAGCCTCCGAGCCGCTTCGCCGGAGGGTAGACGTCTTGCAGGTGTTGGCCCTCGTCCTCGGGCACGCCCGTGTCGTAGAGGCCGGTGGCGTCGGGGTGCGCGGCCAGCAGCCGTGCCAGAAGGGTGGTTCCGCTGCGGTGAAGGCCGCCGACGAAGACCAGTCGTTGGTCATCGCTGAGGAACTCGCCCACGTCACCTCCTCCTTCGTGCAGCCTCGTCCGCTCTGCGGCCGGAGTCTAGTGGGGCCCGGCGTGGCGGCGGTGGGATCGGTCAGGCTCGTCGTAGCGTCGAGGGGGTTGGCGCCAGTCGACCCATACGGGAGGCCATGAACTGTGGAGCGTCGGACCTTCGTACTTGATACGTCAGTACTCCTCTCTGACCCCGCCGCGTGGATGCGGTTCGACGAGCATGAAGTCGTCCTCCCCGTCGTCGTCATCACCGAGCTCGAAGCCAAACGCTCGCACCCCGAGCTCGGATACTTTGCACGCACTGCCCTGCGCATGCTCGATGACCTTCGAGTCTCCGGTGGCCGCCTCGACGAGCCGCTGTCGATCGGCCACAACGGAGGCGTTGTCCGAGTTGAGCTGAATCACACCGACCCTTCAGTGCTTCCGCCCGGGTTTCGACTTGGCGACAATGATTCGCGCATTCTTGCGGTGGCGCGGTCTCTCGCCGCCGAAGGCCGCCACGTCACGTTGGTCTCCAAGGACCTGCCGATGCGGGTCAAGGCGTCGGCGGTCGGCCTGGAGGCCGAGGAGTACCTGGCGGAGTGGGCCGTTGAGTCGGGCTGGACCGGCATGGCTGAGGTTGACGTTGACAGCGACACGCTCGACCGGCTATTCCACGAAGACACCGTCGACCTCGATGCTGCCCGCGACCTGCCGTGCCACACCGGACTCGTGATGCTCTCTGACCGAGGGTCGGGACTGGGGAGGGTCACACCCGAGAAGCAGGTCCGGTTGGTGCGCGGCGACCGCGAGGCCTTCGGGCTGCACGGCCGTAGCGCCGAACAACGGATCGCGCTCGATCTGCTGCTCGACCCTGAGGTCGGAATCGTTTCGCTGGGTGGCCGAGCAGGCACTGGAAAGTCCGCCCTCGCGCTCTGCGCCGGCCTCGAGGCCGTCCTTGAGCGGGGGCACCACCGCCGGGTTGTGGTTTTCCGCCCGTTGTTTGCCGTGGGCGGTCAAGACCTCGGCTACCTGCCAGGGACAGAGAACGAGAAGATGAACCCGTGGGGACAGGCTGTTTTCGACACCCTGTCAGCCATCACCACCACCGAGGTCGTCGAGGAGATCGTCGACCGTGGAATGCTCGAAGTTCTCCCGCTCACTCACATTCGGGGACGGTCGCTGCATGACGCGTTCGTGATCGTCGATGAGGCGCAGTCGCTCGAGCGGAACGTGCTGCTCACGGTGTTGTCGCGGATCGGTCAGGGTTCGCGAGTGGTTCTTACCCACGATGTCGCCCAGCGAGACAACCTGAGGGTAGGGCGCCATGACGGCATCGTTGCCGTTGTCGAAAAGTTGAAGGGTCACCCGCTCTTCGCGCATGTCACCTTGACTCGTTCAGAGCGTTCGCCGATCGCCGCCCTGGTGACCGAGATGCTCGAGGACGTCAGCCTCTGAGGCGCCCTGCGCGAAGTCGGCACGAGTCGTAGGCTGAACCTGTGGCGTACCAGGACTATCTGACCTACCTCGGCCACGCCACCGTCCTCATCGAGGTCGACGATGTGCGCGTGATGACCGATCCGGTGCTGCGCCTGGGGGCAGCCATGCTGCACCGGATGCCCGGCGCTGCGGACATCAGCGACTACACCGACGTTGACGTGGTGGTGATCTCGCACCTGCACCACGACCACCTCGATCTGCCATCGCTGCGACGCCTGAACGACGACCCGCTGATTGTCGTGCCGCTCGGTGCCGAGAAGTGGATGCGTAGCAAGGGTTTCCACAACGTGGCCGAGGTCGCGCCCGGAGACGTGGTCAGCTATCGAGGCGTGACGATTCGAGCCACGATGGCCGTGCACTCGGGTAAGCGTGAGCCGCGGGGGCCGGTGGCCATGGCGATCGGCTACTTGATCGAAGCAGGGCCGGCCACGCTCTACTTTGCCGGCGACACTGACATCTTTGCGGGTATGGCCGATCTCGTCCCCGGAGAGCTCGACGTCGCCATGATTCCGGTATGGGGGTGGGGGTTGGTTCTTGGTGATGGTCATCTCAACCCGCAGTCTGCAGCGGATGCGATAGCACTGCTGAAGCCGCGCTATGCGGTGCCGATTCACTGGGGAACACTGGCGGTGGCAGGTCTGCACAGGTTGCGCTTCGCACGGATGGAGACGCCTCCGCACGAGTTCGAGAAGGCGGTCAACGCCCTGGGGATCGATACCGAAGTACTGATCACAAGGCCAGGCGAACGGGTGCCCTTCGATCCGTGATGTCGACGTCTGGACATCGTGGTCAGTCGCGTCCACCCCGAGCAAGACGATCGACATCGAGCGCGATATCGAGATCATCGGCGGTGACAAGCCCTTCGTCGACGAGCCGCTGGGCGGCAGCACGGATCGTGACGCCATTCGCTTCGGCCGCCTTGACGACCGAAGCAGCAGCGTCGTATCCGACCAAGAGGTTGAGCGAAGTAGCAATAGCCGGTGACGACTCGGCCGATTGGCGCAGCTTCGCAGGGTCAGCGGTGATACTCGGAACGAGGTGGAGAAGGGCTTCGGCGCTGCTAGCCAATAGGTGAACTGCTTCCACCACATTGCAGCCCATCAGCGGCATCGCGGTGTTGAGCTGGAAGGCCGAGGTCGATGCGCCTAGGACGATGGCCGCATCGAGTCCGACCACCTGGCAGCATGCCTGTACGACAGCCTCGGGGATGACTGGGTTGACCTTGCCAGGCATGATGCTCGACCCGGGTTGCACTGCTGGCAGACGGATCTCGGCGAGCCCGGCGTGTGGTCCAGAGTTCATCCATCGCAGATCGTTGCAGATCTTCATCAGCGCCAGCGCCGCGCCGCGGAGCGATGCGGAGATCTCCACCAGGGCATCTCGTGCCGACTGTGCAGCCATCGGCGATTGCGGTGCGGCAAGAGCGATGCCGGTACGAGCCGCGATCTCCTGGCGCGTCTGCTCGGCGAATCCGGCCGGCGCATTGAGGCCGGTGCCGACAGCTGTCCCGCCGAGTGGAA
Organism: Actinomycetes bacterium; assembly: GCA_039930525.1. Classification (GTDB taxonomy): domain Bacteria; phylum Actinomycetota; class Actinomycetes; order JAHEKZ01; family JAHEKZ01; genus JAHEKZ01. The sequence continues at coordinate 5,495 of JBDTTS010000019.1, forward strand.
CCTCAAGCAGTCGCGGAACAGCCGACTCGATCCGGTCGATGCTTTGGCGCACTTGCCCGGCGAAACCCTCGAACTCTTGCCCGAGGGTGATGGGAGCCGCATCCATCAGGTGCGTTCGCCCAGGCTTGACGATCTCGTGCCACTCGTGACTGCGTACCAGCAGGGCATCTTCGAGTCCCTGCAGATTGGGGATCGCCTGGTCGCGCAGAAGCAGGGCAACAGCAAGGTGGATTGCTGTAGGGAAGGTGTCGTTGCTCGATTGGGAGGCGTTGACGTGGTCGTTGGGATGGACGTCGAAGCCAGACATCTCGGAGGCACGATTCGCGACGACCTCGTTGACATTCATGTTGGTCGACGTCCCGGATCCGGTCTGGTAACGGTCAACCGGGAAGTGCGCGTCGTACTTACCTGTCGACACTTCATCGGCGGCGCTGACAATGGCTGCCGCCACGGCTGGCCGAAGCACACCAAGGGAGGCGTTGCTGGTGGCCGCTGCCGCTTTGAGCACTGCGAGCGCGTGCAGGATCTCAGGGGCCACTGGTTGGCCCGATATTCGAAAGTTTTCAATAGCGCGCTGTGTACTCGCCCCCCAGCGGGCTTCTCTGGGGACGGCCACCTCGCCCATGCTGTCGCGTTCGGTCCTGGTGTCGCCGGTTGTCATTGGCCCACCGTACGACGGAACGGTGAGGCGATGCCTTCAGATGTGCTCTAGGACGGCAGGTACCACGTAAGCAGATCGGTCCGCTGGGGTGGGAAAAGCACTCGCATCAGGTCTTCCTGTCGCCCCAAAAGGCCGTCTGGGAAACGCGCGTCGACTGCGTCTGCGCCGCCACCGAAGATCAGCGTTCCCAGCGCATCGAGCGGAATTCCCGAACCTCCAGCGTGGACGGGGGCTTGCAGGGGACCGCCAGCGGTGACCACCATCGCGTCCGCGTCCCAGGTCAAGGTCAGGTGTGAGCGGTAGAAGGACAGGACGGCCTGGCCCGTCAGCCGTCCGGCCGCGTGTACCCGTCTGAGCAGCTCTGGCGCGATAGCCCGAAGAAGAGCAGGCACATCAGGAACCCGGACGTAGTACCACTCGAGCCTTTCCGGCTGGCCCAGGAGCTCGGCGAGCCGAGGTACCTGTGGTCGGTGACTCACGCGGACGGTCCCGTTACTGCCGGCGAGGGTGTGCGCATGAGCGATCAGAGCGCGTGCCGCATCCGGAGTGGCTGCCGCGAGCTCCCCGACATCGGCCCAGTCATCTCCAGCCGCGATGCGCGCGAGTCCCACGGCGGAGTCGCCGTCGTCAACGAGCCACTGCCTACTCGATGGGTGTTCCAGAAGCCACCCCCAGCATTCCTGCTGGTGGGGCATGGCCACGTCGTACGTGTCCTGAGCCTGCCCTTGCAGTCGTTGCAGGGTGGGAAGGTCGGCCGCGGTAGCGACCCGAACCGCCAGCGACGTTGGCACCTCTGGCGCTCCCAACGACTCTGCCCAGGGGTGCATCGGAATGGAGTAGTGATAGCCGAACTGCCGGTAGAAGTTCGGTATCCCGATCATGACATTGACGACGTCACCGCGCCGCGCAGACTTGTCGTGGCACCAGTCGGTGAGCGCCCGGACGTATCCACGGTGTTCATACTTGACCGCAGATGCGACCAGTTCGATCTGCCCAGCTGGCAGCATGACCGATCCCACGCGTACCTGCTCGTTAAGGAGTGTTGCGGTAGCAGCTACCTCACCGTCAACCTCAACGACGCCGATACGTTCGAACCCCCCGGGTGAGAGGGCAGCAAGCCGGAGGTCGACGGCGTCGTCTGCACCTTCTCGATCGGTTGTTAGTGCCTCGAGGGCCGGCAGATCCTCCGGTACGGCTGAACGAAGGATCGCCCCCTCGGACAGATGAATAGAAGGGTCTTCAGAACTGGCCATGGCGTCAGTGTGCCCGCTAAAGCCGCAGGTGTCATCGGGATTTCGGAGCGAAGGCCGGCCTCACGTCCAGATGTAGTGCCCGATCAGCAGCCCTGCCACAAACCACACCAGACCACCCAGGATTCCGTACACGACTGGCTTGTTCATGGGAGAACGGTACAACCCGCGCCGGTTCCGGTCAGAGACTTGGAGCCGGGGCAGCGAGGACGCTAGGGACAGGTCGCCACCAGTTCGCCCATCTCTTTGGTCTGCAGGGTCTCGTCGGTGGTGTCGGTGAACTGGGCCTCCCCAGACACGTCGAGTCCGTCGATCGTCAAGAAGCCATCGTCGTCCGAGCTCCAACCAACCTTTGGATTCTCGAAGTCCTCGATGTCGTCAAGAGAGACGTTGTCGCCGTATGTTGGCCCGCTGTCGACGGACAACTGCATGCCGTCGCCGATGGCGGACAAGGAGAAATCGAAATCCTCGTTGCCGGTCTCGTCGTCGAACGCGCACAGTGCGCCATCGAACGCGTAGGTTTCGTCCCCGACGGTGAGCGTTGCGGAGCCTCCGCCTGCCTGATCCTGGGCGTCTTCGAGTCCGCCAGCGAGGTCGCTGGTCGCTGACTCCGGTGTGCTGCTCGATTCATCAGCGTCTCCGCCGCAACCGGCCATTCCCATGCTGAGTCCAGCGATGAACGCCACGATCAGGGCTTTGCTGTGTCGTGTGTGCACGGTAAGAACCGGCCTCCAAGCCCCGTCTACGCCGAAACTAGTCCTTCAATGAGGCGTGGTCTGTAGCACAGAGTCGTCATTGACCGCCCTAACGAGACAGAGACGGGGAAGTCGGCTCCTGCTCGCCGCGACGACGTGAAGGCCCAGTATCAGTGGCGTTCCAGTGGCCAGTTGACGAAGCAGAACGGGTTGCCAAAAGGGTCGCTCATCACAGCCCACTCCAGGCTTGGCGTAGCCGCGTTGGGGTAGAGGGCAGCCGACTTGACGACGCGTCCACCGATCTGTTCGGTGCGTCGCACTGCCTCGCTGACATCGTCCACCCACAGATCGAGGTGCGTCCCGCCAGACTGGCGGGTGGGATCGTGGGGAACTAGCTGCAAGAGGAGCCAAGGATCGTCGTCGCCTCCCTCGGGGTCTTCCAGGCTCGAGAAACGTTCGGCAACGTCGTCGTCACCGTGCCGTGCAGTTGGGGTGAGCCCGGAGAGCATGGACCAGAATCGCTCACCCTCATCGAGATCTGTCACATTGACGACCGGCTTCCACAGCCGGCCGATCCCGTGCGTCGCCATCGAGGACTCCTTTTAACCATTGAATGAGGCCGTGGGTCAAGTCTGTGGCGCTCCGACCGGGATGGACGTCAGCGTCGGTTTGCTCGTCTCGGCAAAGAAGTCATTGCCCTTGTCGTCGACGACCACGAAGGCGGGGAAATCCTCCACTTCGATCTTCCAAACTGCTTCCATACCCAGTTCGGGGAACTCGAGGACATCGACTTGCTTGATGACGTCCTGCGCCAGCCGTGCTGCCGGCCCACCGATCGACCCGAGGTAGAAGCCGCCGTTCTCATGGCAGGCCTTAGTCACCTGACGCGATCGGTTTCCCTTGGCAAGCATCACGTACGAGCCTCCGGCTTTTTGGAACTGATCGACGTAGGAATCCATTCGACCCGCCGTCGTTGGCCCGAACGAACCGGATGCGTACCCTGCCGGCGTCTTGGCCGGCCCGGCGTAGTAGACGACGTGGTCGCGGAGATACGCCGGCATCGGTTCGCCGGCATCGAGCATTTCCTTGATCGTGGCGTGCGCGATATCGCGGGCCACGACGACAGAACCAGTGAGCGATAGCCGTGTCTTGACCGGGTACTTGGTGAGTTCGGCGCGGATTTCAGACATCGGACGGTTGAGGTCGACCCGAACTACATCGTCGTCGAGGTGCTCGTCAGTGACATCAGGCAGGTAGTGAGCGGGATCGGTTTCAAGCTGCTCAAGGAAGACACCATCTGCCGTCACCTTGGCCAGGGCCTGACGGTCGGCAGAGCACGAGACCGCTATCGCAACCGGCAGGCTGGCGCCGTGGCGGGGGAGCCGAATCACCCGCACGTCGTGGCAGAAATACTTGCCACCGAACTGCGCCCCGATTCCGAAATCACGGGTGAGCTTGAGGATTTCAGCCTCGAGGTTGACGTCGCGGATCCCGTGTCCGGCCAGGGATCCTTCCGTGGGCAGGGTGTCGAGGTACTTCGCGCTCGCGAGTTTGGCTGTCTTGAGCGCAGCCTCGGCGCTGGTGCCGCCGATCACGACTGCTAGGTGGTACGGCGGGCAAGCAGCGGTGCCCAGGCTGCGAAGTTTCTCGTCCAGGAAACGGCCCATTGCGTCCGGTTTGAGGATCGCTTTTGTCTCTTGGTACAGGAACGACTTGTTGGCGCTGCCGCCACCCTTGGCCATCAGCAGAAAGTGGTACTCGTTGCCGTCGGTGGCGTACAGGTCGATCTGGGCCGGCAGGTTGGTGCCGGTGTTCTTCTCGTCCCAGGTCGTCAGCGGCGCCATCTGCGAGTAGCGAAGGTTGAGGCGTGTGTAGGCGTCGAAGATCCCCCTGCTGATCGCCTCGCCGTCGCCTCCACCGGTGACGACACGTTCGCCTTTCTTGCCCATCACGATGGCAGTTCCGGTGTCTTGGCACATCGGCAAAACTCCACCAGCTGAGATGTTCGCGTTCTTGAGCAGATCGAGCGCAACGAACCGGTCGTTGGGGCTTGCCTCGGGGTCATCGAGAATGCTGGCCAGTTGCTGGAGGTGCCCAGGGCGGAGGTAGTGCGCGATATCGTGCATGCCCTCGTATGCCAGGCGGGTCAAGGCATCGGGGTGCACGCGGAGGAACCGGTCGCCCGCAACATCGAAGGTCTCAACGCCGTCAGTGGTGACTAGTCGGTAAGGCGTCTCGCGGGGCGCGAGGGGCAAGAGATCGGAGTAGGTGAAGGGCTGAGCCATGGCTCCAGGGTAGTCAGTCGACGAGGCGGGTGCGCAGTGCGCGTACGGCCACGAACCACATGATCAGAGCGAACCCGACCAGGAAGGCAAAGTTGTAGAGATCAGCAGGAAGATCCCATCCGAAACAAGCAGCGCGGACGAGTTCGACACAGTGGTAGAGCGGATTGAACTGAGCCGCCACCTGCAGTCCTGGTGGCAAGTTGCTGATCGGGAAAAACGTTCCAGCTACCAAGAAGAGTGGGGTAAGAACGATCGAGGTGATGTAGGTCGTCTGTTCGATCGTCTTGATCGTCGCGCCCACCCACATGCCGAAGAAGGCGAAACCGAGCCCCGTGACGAATCCAACGATCGGAACGAGCAACATGCCCCACGTTGGTGTGAGACCGAAGAAGAAGGTCACGATCAATGGGAATGACCCGTAGAACCCGGCCTTGGCCGCGATCCAGGTGGCTTCAGCCAGAGCAAGTTCGTCGACGCTTACCGGTGCGGCGAGCAAAGCGTCGTAGGTGCGCTGAAACACCCGGCGCACATACGTATTGAACATGCCGGGGAAGGCTGAGGCGAAGAGGACCGCGGTGGCAACTGAGCCGGTGCCGACGAACTCGACGTACGAGATGCCGTCGACCTGGCTCACCAAGGTTCCGACGCCAAGCCCGAACGCGAAGAGATAGATGATCGGCTGCACGACCGAAGAGATCGTCGTCGAGAGCCAGAAACGCTTGAAGAGGGTGAACTCGCGGTTCCACACTCCCTCGAAGGTGGCCCACTCGTAACGCCGGGTCGTGCGGCTGGTCTGCGTGGGCGCACTCACTCAAGAACCTCCCCGGTCAGCAGCACGAAGACGTCCTCGAGCGTTGCTGGTCGATGGACGCCATCGCCCATGGCGGCGAGCACATCGCCTGGTGCGGATTCGGAGCGAAGGACGGCAATGGACGGCCCGGTCCGCCGAGACGCGAGGCCAGCAGATTTTGCGGCCTCTGCTATCCGAGCCAGGCGCTCCGGTGGACCGTAGAACTCGGTAGCACGTTCGCCCACGTGCTGGACGCGTAGGTCGCGGGGGCTGCCTCGCGCCACGATCGAACCGTGTGACATCACCGCGACGTCGTCAGCGAGTCGTTCAGCTTCTTCGATGTAGTGCGTCGACATCAGCACAGTGGTGCCTTGGGTGCGAAGACCGTCGATGAGTGACCACAGCTCTTGCCGGACCTGCGGGTCGAGGCCCACTGTTGGCTCGTCGAGCAGCACAAGCTCGGGCTGGTGCACGAGCCCACGAGCGATCAACAGCCGGCGTTTCATACCGCCAGACAGCTCGGTGACCTTGGAGTCGCGCCGATCGATGAGCTGCGCGATCCCAAGAGCGCGTTCGACGGCCTGCTGGCGTTCACGGCGTGGGACGCGGTACAGAACGGCAAACATCATCAAGTTCTGTTCGACGGTGAGATCGGTGTCGAGATTGTCGATCTGGGGAACGACGCCCATCAGTGCTCTGGCTTGTTTGGACTCGGTCTTGACGTCGAAGCCGAGCACCTGGATCGATCCGGCTGTGGGTCTGGTTTGCCCCGTCAGCATGCGCATGGTGGTCGACTTGCCCGCGCCGTTCGGCCCCAGCAGGCCGAGCACGGTGCCACGGCGTACCGACAGCGAGAGCCCGTCGACCGCGGTGATCTGCCCGAACGTCTTGACGACCTGATCGAGGATTATCGCTGGGTTGTTGCTCAGTACTGCACCGCCGCGTATTTGCGGAGCTTGCCGAGGCGGTGGTCGCTCTCCATGAAGCGGATGGTGCCGCTCTTGCTCCGCATCACCAAGCTCTGCGTGGTGGCACCCGCTGAGTGAAAGCGAACTCCGTGAAGCAGTTCGCCATCAGTGACACCGGTCGCGGCGAAGAAGCAGTTGTCACTGCTGACCAGTTCGTCCGTCGACAGCACTGCCGAGACGTCGAGACCGGCGTCGATGGCTTTCTGTCGCTCGTCGTCATCGATCGGCCAGAGACGACCCTGAATCACGCCGCCCAGGCACTTGATGGCGACGGCCGAGATGATTCCCTCGGGAGTACCACCAATCCCCAGCAGCAGGTCGACGCCGGTGTCCTCACGGCACGCCATGATCGCGCCGGCGACGTCACCATCGGTGATGAACTTGATGCGCGCTCCGGTGCCACGTATCTCGTCGACCAGTGAGTCGTGCCGGGGGCGATCCAGGACGCAGACCGTCACATCTTGAACATCGATCTTCTTGGCCTTCGCCACCCGGCGGATGTTCTCTTTGGCGGGAAGCCGAATGTCGACGACCTCTGCGGCCTCTGGGCCAGCGGCCAGCTTCTCCATGTAGAACACCGCGGAGGGATCGAACATGGTGCCGCGCTCTGCCACGGCTATGACGGCGAGCGCGTTGTTCATGCCCTTGGCGGTCAGGGTCGTGCCATCGACGGGGTCGACGGCAACATCGACGTCGGGGCCGGTGCCGTCGCCGACCTTCTCGCCGTTGAAAAGCATCGGGGCTTCGTCCTTCTCGCCTTCGCCGATCACGACGGTGCCGTTCATGCTCACCGTGTTGATCAAGGCCCGCATTGCCTCAACTGCGGCGCCATCTGCGCCGTTCTTGTCGCCGCGACCCACCCAGCGGGCGGCGGCGACGGCGGCTGCCTCGGTGACTCGGCCGAGCTCGAGGCCCAGGTTGCGGTCGGGTGTCTCGGGCGTCGTGCTCTGGTTGGTCACGGGGTCCCCTCGGGTCGGCTGGTATCGATCGTATCGGGGAGCAGGTCGCGACTACATGGGGCTGACCGTGAGGTCGGTGGCCTTGACCGCTGCCCACACGAGGGACCCCGGCGCGACGTTGAGGTCGCTGATCGCGGCGACCGTCACCTCGGCAACCGCCCGTGCAGGTCCTTCACCGGGGCGCGCCGCGTCCAGTGATACCCGCACGCGCTCGCCGTGCGGATGCACGTCTGTGACGGTGGCGGGCCAGGCATTTCTCGCGCTCGACGACGGCTTGTGGGTATACAGCATCAGAGAGGTGGGCGACGCGGTCACCAGCACAGACACTTCGACGCCTGGTAGATCTGTCGCTGAGACCTGTCCGCCGTCTTCAAGCTCGACGATCCCCCGGCCTCGGACATGTCCAGGCCACGCGTTGAGGTTGAGCATCTTGGCCAGCCATGCACTGCCAGGCGAACGGACCAGGCGTTCTGGCGTGTCGTCCTGAACGACCGATCCGTCGTCGAGAACGACGACACGTGAGGCGACGGTCAGTGCTTCGCTGGGGTCGTGGGTAACCAGCAGAGTCACGCCGGGAAAGTCGCGAACGTGGTGTCTAAGGAGCGACTGAACGTCGGTCTTGGCCACCGCGTCGAGTGACCCGGTTGGCTCGTCGAGGAGCAGCACTTTGGGGTGGGTGGCGAGGGCTCTGGCGAGCGCGACTCGTTGCGACTGCCCACCAGATAGAGAGGTAGCCGGTCGATCGGCGAGGTCGGCGACATTGAGGCGTTGAAGGTGTTCGCGGGCCTGAGTGCGGGCAGCGCGGCGCCCCTCACCGCTAGCTCTGACCCCGTAGGCCACGTTGTCGAGCACGGTGAGGTGGGGAAAGAGCGCGCCATCTTGGGGGACGTACGCCACTCGTCGCAGGGCCGGCGCAGCTCGCGTCAGGTCGTGGCCGTCCACCATTACCTTCGAGCCGGTGGACAGTTCGACAAGACCGGCCACTGTGCGGAGCAGCGTCGACTTGCCCGCACCGTTGGGGCCGACAACGGCGATCACGGAACCGGGCTCGGCGTGGAGGCTCAGATCGAGACGCGTGACTCCAGCCAGGGTCACCTGGGCCCGCACCGAGAGACCGCTCACTGCTGGCTCACGGTACGTAGCGGCCCCAGCCAGTGGGAGCGAAGCAGGACGATCACGGTGGCGCTGATGGCGAGCAGCAGCAGGCTGAGGGTCAGGGCGTCGTCGGGTCGGGTGGGCAGCACCTCGTAGACGGCGAGCGGCATCGTCTGTGTGACGCCCGCGATGCTGCCCGCGAAAGTGATCGTCGCCCCGAACTCGCCCAACGCTCTCGCCCAAGCGAGAGTGGCCCCCGAGAAAATCGCTGGACGACACAGCGGCACGGTGACGGTGCGAAAAACGTGCCACCCAGATCCCCCCAGGGTTTCGGCAACGTCTTCGTAGCGTTCGTCGACGCTGCCGAAAGCGGCCTCGACCGTCAAGACCAGGAAGGGAAGGGACACGAAGGTAGCGGCCATCACGGTTGCCGCGGTCGTGAAGGGGATGGTGACGCCCATCAGCTCAAATGTCTGCCCGAGCATGCCTCGTGGGCCGAAGGCGAGAAGTAGCGCCACACCACCCACGACGGGAGGCAGGACCATGGGAACGAGCACCAACCCTCTGACCAGTGATCGACCGGGGAAGTCGACCCGAGCCAGCACCCAGGCCAGCGGCACGCCGACCAGAAGGCAAGCCACCAGGGCTCCAGTCGAGGCGATCAATGAGACCCCGAACGCCTGTTGCACGACTGGCTCGGTGATCGTTCGCCGCAGGTCGCCCCACGGCGCCCGAATGATGATCCCGATGAGCGGCAAAAGAAGGAATGTACCTGCGAGGAGCGCGAGCAGCAGGAGGGCCGCGGGCGGGCGGCTACGGCGCTTCAAAGCCGTACTCATTCAGTAGCTTCTGAGCTTCGTCCGTGGTCAGGAAGTCGACAAACTCTTGGCCCAGATTGGAATTCTTGCCGTCGACCAGGGCCACGGCCGGGTAGGACGCGATGACGTTGAACCGGCGAGCGATCGGAACGGTCTCGATGTCTGCCTCTGTCGCAGCAGCGTCGGTGCGATAGACGACGCCGGCGTCTGCGCCACCCAGGGAAACCCTGGTAATTACTGCCCGCACATCGCTCTCCTCGGACACTGGATTCACCGAGATCGCTGCTTTGTCGAAGGCTTCGGCCGAATAGATCCCCGCCGGCACCTCTGGCCCGGCGAGGGCAACCTTGACCGTGGGATCTGCCAGATCAGCGATTTCTGTGACGCCGGCCGAGTTGCCAGTCGGCACGATGATGGTGAGGCGATTGCGGGCGAAGATTACGGGGTCGCCGACCTTCTCGCCGAGAGTGCGAAGGGTCGAAGTGCCCGCCAGCGTGAGAACGTCGGCCGGCACTCCCGTCTCGACTTGTGCGACTAGTTCCTGAGACCCGGCGAACGAATAGCGCACTTCAACGTTGGAGTGGGTGGTGACGAAGGCGTCGCCGATCGCGGGAAGGAC
>JBDTTS010000020.1:0-15464 GCA_039930525.1 Actinomycetes bacterium
GTTTGCTGCCGACCAATACGATGGTGACGTAGTTGTCGTCTTGTCACTGCGCGGAGGCTTCGACGGCTTGAACGCCTTCGTCCCGGCGAATGAGCCGCGCTACTGGGCGCAGCGCCCGACAGTTGCCATCCCGAAGGCGAAACTGATTCAGCTCGACAGCGACTTCGGAATGCACCCTGCGCTGGAGCCCCTGCACAAGTATTGGCGCAAGGGCTCATTCGGAGTTGTCCACGCAGTGGGGATGGCTAGTCCCACCCGTTCACACTTCGCCGCGATGGGTGAACTTGAACGGGCGGCTCCTGGTACGTCCATCCGCTCCGGGTGGCTCGACCGACTGCTCGGATTGAGGAGCGCAGGATCGGCCTACCAGGGCGTCCAGGTCGGGGCCAACCGTCCACCCGTGTCATTCGGCGGCCAGAACGCCGAGCTCTCGTTCCTGTCAGTCGACTCGTTCTCGCTCAGGGCGGCGCCGACGGCTGGGGATCGAGAGAAGTGGCGCACCGCGCTCCTCGGCATGAATAGCGACGCTCCACCCTTGATGGCCGCCCCCGCGCTCATCGCCACCCGTGCCGCAAACACGGCCACCCACCTGCAACGCGACAGCCACCGGCCCCGCAACGGAGCCGCGTACCCGCATACCGAACTCGGCAGTGCCATGGAGGACGTCGCCCACCTGGTCAAGGCCAAAGTGGGCCTTCAGGTCGCCTGTGTCGACTTCGGTGAATGGGACATGCACTCGGGGATGGGGAGCGTGGGTAGCGGCTGGCTGCGGAGCCACCTCAGCCAGCTGGCCAAGACGCTCGACGCCTTCGCGACCGACCTCGGCTCGACCATGAATCGGGTCACTGTCATCACCTTGTCTGAGTTCGGGCGCAGGCTGAAGGAGAACGGCTCTGGCGGAACCGACCATGGCCACGGCCAAGCCGTCATGATGCTGGGGGGCGGCGTGCGTGGCGGACAGGTACATGGCCAGTGGCCTGGCCTGGCCGACGAGCAACTCGTCGACGGCGACCTTGCAGGCACGACTGACTACCGGAACGTGCTCGCAGAACTTCTCGAGAAGAGGTGCGGCGCCGGCGCACTCGGCACTGTGTTCCCCGGCCTGACATCCGAACGAGTGGGGGCTTTCCGCTCCCGATACTGACTGGGGCCGGGCACCATTAGGCTCCCGTCATGGCCGAGTTTCAGATCATGTCGTGGCGAGAGATCCCGTCGATGGTTGTCGCCCGCGAGGGCGACAACGTCACCAAGGTCCAGCTCGCGGGGCGGCTTCAAGAGGCGATCGACGAAGCAGCGATGCGTCTCGGCGACGTCGGAGCCGACGACTACCTAGCCGGCTGGTCACGATCGGCCTGGACGGCGTCTGAAGGCGACCACGCCGCGGTCGCAGCGACCGTTTCCGAACGGCTTGAGAGCGAATGGACACCAGATCGCCTCAGTGACTACCTCAATACGCTGGGCTAGCCCTTGACTGGGTGACCCGTCGACGCTCGGGCCGCTGCTGGGACTGGGTCAAGTGGCTGACGCGTAGGCGTCCAGCACCCGCCGAATGGCGGCCCGAAGAACTGACTCAGGGGTCAACCTAAGGCCGAGTGCGGCGCCCGCCGCGCTGCCCGGAACCTCAACGCCAGCAATCCACGGTAGGTACTGGCTGACGAGCTCATCCGGGAGTCCTGACGCTTGTAGGTTCTCGTGCATTCGGCTGACTGCACGCCGCACGTCAGCAACCGGCCAGAAGTAGCGCGAACGGTCGCTTCTTGAGAAACGTCTCGCGTACGCTGCCGCTCGCTCCTCAGCCGGGTAGAACGACTGCCAGTCTCGGGGATTGGCCAGCATCGCCGCGTCGAGCGCCATGCGCACGCCGGAGGCGCCTTCACCGAGCAGCTCGTCCTCGATGAACGACAAGGCGAAGAGCGCCTCACGGTAGGCGAAGGTCAGCCCTGGCCCGACCTTCAAGATGGCGAAGTGATCGGCCACCAGCCCCTTGAGGGCCGAACGCGGTTGGTAGTCGGTGCTGTGGGCCTCAAAGACCAGCGAGAACTCACCACTTAGACACTCGGCGAGCTGCGCAGCCTGCCCCGGCTGGTAGACAAACAACTCCTCATCGCTGAACTCGACCCCAGGCTGAGCGACGACGGCGCGAACCCTGCCGAACGCCTGTGGCACGTGTGCCGCGGCGAAGGCCAACTCGGTGACGTCAATGGTCTCTGAGACGTCACCGGCGGTGCTCACATGGATCGCGTGCTCACCACTCGATTCGCCCCCGGGAACCGGCACTTCGGTGCCGATCACATAGCGAATCTCGCTGGCACCCGATGGTGCCGTCTGCTCAGCGACAACAGCCAGACGCGCAGCCCGCTCGGCGACCAGCGACGGTGCCAGTCCGCCCGGTGGATCATCGGCGCAGCGAATCGATGTGTCGAGATGCAACTTCGTGAACCCAGATCTGGCGAAGGCAGCTACCAGTTCCTCAGACTTCGCCATCGCTGTCTCGGCAGGCAGGTGCTTCCAGGGGTTTGGCCCCAGGTGATCTCCACCAACAACGAGCTGCTCCGGTGCAAGCCCATAGTGGTCGGCCATCGACCTGACGTCGCGCATGAAGTCACTCGGCCGAAGACCGGTATAGCCGCCGTCCTGATTCACCTGGTTGCACGTGGCCTCGATCAGCACCGAGTACCCACCCTGGGCGCCGTGCCGAACGGCCTCATCCAAGACCAGCGGGTGCGCGGAACAGACAGAGGTGACGCCTACTTCGCCGTCGTGGCGATGAGCCTCGGCAACCTCGTCCAACAAGTGGCGGCTCATTCGAAAGCCACCTCTATGGCGGCGACCGACGGAAGCCACGACTCGACCGCCTCCAGACTGAGCTCAGCCTCGGTGCCGCCCACCGCAGCCGTCGACAAGGTGCCGGCGATGACTCCCATGGCCAGACTGGTTGCTGGATCACGGCCACGTAGACGACCGGTTAGTAGACCTGCATTGAAAGTGTCGCCCGCTCCCACCGCGTCGACGAAGTCGATAGCGGGGACCCGGCTGACGCGAAGCCCCCTACCACCCATCAGTGCCGTCGCTCCTTGAGATCCTCGTTTCACCGCGACGTCACATCCGAGGTGGCTGACCTGCTGGATCGCCCGCTCGAGAATGGGCGATCCCCCGATCGCCGTGGCCTCCGCCTCGTTGGGGAGGAACAGGTCAGTCTGCGCAAGCAGCGCCTCGAGGTCCCACACGCGATCTGGGTCCCAGTTGGTGTCGACCGACGTGTGAGTGCCAGCCGCGCGAAAGCGCCGAAACGCATCGGGGAGCGCCGCCCGGTAGCTGTGTCCCATCAGGTAGTACGAACTGGCGTGCACGTGGGCGGCCGGCTGATCAGGCAACCCGTCAAGATCTTCCGGTGACAAGGCGACGATGCTCCCTGTGGCAGTGAGGACGGAACGGTCGTTGCCGCGGTCGAGGATCACCGACATCCCGGTCTCAACAGACGGATCAACCCGCAGGTAGCGCACGTCGACGCCTGCGTCGATGAGTCGATGGGTCATCAGTTGGCCGAGGTCATCATCGCCCAGAACGGCACACAGGCCCACCGTGAGACCCAGCCGAGCTGCGCCAACGGCGGTGATGGCTGCCGACCCACCCAGCACCAATGAGGCGCGGTCAACAATCTGCTCAACCTGCCCGAACTCCGGTGTGAGTTGATGGGCAGCCACGATCACATCGGGATTGAGATCGCCTACAACCAGTAGGTCCAAGTCAGACACAAGACGCCCCGTCAGTGCAGATAGCTGGGTAGGTGTTCACGCTGGGCGGCCACCATCTCGTCGAACATATCTCTGATCTGCTGAAGCTCGCAGGACGCCGACGTGAGGGGATCAATCATGAGCGCGTGAACTGCGGCTTCTCGGTCTTGATCAAGGATCGACGTCACTGCGAGGTCATTGAACTCCTGATGACGCCGCACCCAGGAGGCCATGTGCTCGGGCAAGGCCCCGAACCGCTGCGGGTGAATGCCGCTGCCGTCGACCGTGGCCGCGACCTCAACCGCATTTCCCTGATGCAGGTTGTCAACCCACCCCTGGTTCGTGGTCGTGACATAGACCGTCGCTGGTGACCCCGACGTCATCGCTTCGATGATCTGCGAGGGGTACTCCCCACCCCGCTCCATCGAAAAATCACGCTCGCCGGCCAGCACTGCCTCCAGCATCTCGTCGTTCTCACGGCGCCAGGTCGGCCAGTTGTGCGCGTAGAAGCCAGACTCACCGATGTACTCCTTCCCTCGCCATCGCGCCACCAACTCTGGGTGCGTGCGGAAGTAGGGCAGATACTCCGAGACGTGCCCACTGCTCTCAGTCGGGAACGCACCGAACTGATACATCAGCTCGAACCGGACCGGGTCCTGCTCAAGAACTTCGGGCAGGCGCCCCCGCTCTCGCAGAAGTGGGTAGAGATCCTCTCCGTGGCGAGTGAGGCTGGTCACCCAGGCGAGGTGGTTCACTCCGGCAGCATCGAACTCGATCTCGCTCTTGTCGATCTGCAGATAGTCCGCGAGGTTCTCGACGGTGTAGTGAACGGAGTGACACATACCCCACACGGGAGTCTTAGATGCTCGCGAGGCCGCCAGGATTGTCATCGACATAGGATTCGTGTGATTGAGCACCAGGGCATCGGGGCAGAGCCGCTCGACATCGGCCAAGATGTCAAGGAATGACGGGATGGTCCGCAGCGACTTGAAGAGCCCGCCCGGCCCGATCGTGTCACCGATGCACTGGTCAACGCCGTACTTCATCGGGATCGAGTAGTCGAAGTCGACCGTCTCGAGACCTGCCACCTCGATCGTGCTGATGACAACCGTCGAACCTGGAAGCAGCCGCGTGCGATCGGTGGATGACTGTACGGTCCACTGCCGCACTGAGCGTTCGACAAGAGCGGTGGCGAACCGATGCGCCAGGTCCAGCCGCTTGGCGTCGAGGTCGACGAGCCGAAACTCACCGGACTCCAGACCAGGCGTGGTCAAGAAATCGGTCACCAGCTCAGCGGCGAACACTGTGCTGCCTGCTCCGATGATCGTCACGACGGTCATGTCACTTGCTCCCAGTCAAAGTGAGCCCAGCGACAATCCACCGCTGGGTGAAGAGGAAGAAGATAAGAACGGGGACGACAATCAGAACTGAGGCCGCCATCACCAGGTTGAGCTGTGCTGAGTGCTGAGTGGAGTAGGCGGTAAGAATGACGGGCAAGGTGCGCTTGTCGGTTTCGGTCAGAACGATGAGCGGCCACAGATAGGCGTTCCAGTTGAACATGAACGTCAGCAGCCCGAGCGTCGCCAGGGCAGGTTTGACTTGCGGTAGAACGATTGACCGGTAGATGCGCCACTCGCTGGCGCCGTCGATGCGTGCCGACTCAAGCTGTTCGTCGGGTAGCGCAACGATGAACTGTCGCATGACGAATACCGCAAAGGGATCGACCACTACCGTGACGATCAGACCCCAGAGATTGTTCAAGAGGCCGAGCTCACTGAGGATCAGGTAGTTCGGAATCATCAACACGCTGGGCGGCACCATCATCAGAGCGAGCAAGTACCAAAACAACGGCTGCCGCCAGCTGAAGGTGTACTTGGCGAAGATGAAGCCGAGGAGCGAGGCGACGAAGACGCCGATGAGCACATTCATGATGGCGACGAAGAACGAGTTGCCGTAGAACGTCAGCAAGGGGAGGTCGGGGTCACCAAGGATCGTGCGGTAGTTGTCGAACGTCCACGTCTGCGGCCAGAAGCTTGGTGGGATCTGGCGCAGCTCTTGCCCGGTCTTGAACGAACCGAAGAGCATCCAAAAGAAGGGGAGCATCGCGACAAGCCCCGCGACGCCAAGCACCACATACAGCAGGATCCGAGCCACGGGAATCCGTTTGTGAGGCGGGCCTACAACCGTCACGCCGCCAGAGGCAGTCTGCGCCACCGAAACCGACGCCATGTCAGTACGTCCACTTGGTGCGGAGGAGACGCGACTGCGCGAGCGTGATGAGCAGAACAATGGCAAGCAGCACCAGCGACTCGGCCGCCGCCCAGCCCATCGACTGGAACCGGAAGGCATTCTCGTAGATGTCCAGTGACAGTGCGCGGGTTTGATTGTCTGGGCCTCCGAGCGTCATCACCTGAAAGAGATCGAACGCCTGGAACGACGAGATCATCGTGAGCACTGCCGCCAGCAAGATGGTGGGCTTAAGCAGCGGAAGGGTGACATAGCGGAACCGCTGCCAGGAGTTCGCTCCGTCGAGCAGCGCAGCCTCAGTGAGCGACTTGGGAAGGCCCTGAAGGGCGGCGATGAAGATCACCAGGTTGTACCCGATGTCCATCCAGAGGTAGGCCATGGTCACCGCGATCAGAGCGACCGGAACTCCAAGAACTGACATCGACGGGTCGTTCAGCCACGCGATGATTGTGGTCTCGCCGGTGACCCTGCCAATGAGCGAGTTCGCTAGACCGTACTGCGGATGCAGCACGTACTGCCAGATCACCGCCACAGCCACCGCCGAAGTAAGCACCGGCATGAAGAAAATCGTCCGCAGGAACGGTCGAAGTCGACGAGCAGCAGCCTCGATCATGACGGCCAACGGAAGCGTGATCATCAAGTTCAGTGGCAGAACGATGAACGCAAAGATCAACGTGACGACAACAGAAGTCTGAAAGGTCTCGGCAAGCTGAGACTGGCCCGAGAAGTCGAAGAGCTGCTGAAAGTTCTGCAGACCGACGAACGGGTTGTCACCCCCGAGGCCCCCGACAGACGCCCCATCCCGGCGCGGACTGTAGTTGAAGAGAGAAAGCGCAAGCACCCATATCAAAGGCAAAAGGGTAAAGAAGGCAAGGTACGCAAGCGTCGGAGTCAGAACGAGCCAGCGAAACCGCCGCTGAGGTGCATCGAGCGAGCCGGACGACCGCACCTTGATGGGAGCGGTCGTCCGGTCGAGCTCTGCGGTGTCGACGGCCATCACCTAGCCTCGCTCTCAGAGCGAGTTGGCCTCTTGCTCGATCGCGGCCAGCGCTTCATCAACGGTGAGCTCACCACTCATGGTGGCCAGCACGTTCGGAACAATGATCTTGTAGAAGAGGCGATCACGGTCCGGCAGGCTCCCTAGGTATTGGGCATCTTGCAGGATGTCCAGGAAGGGCTCGGTGTAGCTCGCCTCGGCGACCAACTGATCCCGCGCATCGCCCTGAACGTTCTCTTTGAGCGCCGGTAGCGTGCCCGTGCTGAGGTTCCACTCCAGAGCATTGCCGGCGTTCTGCGTCACGAACGAGATGAAGTCCCATGCCAGGTCTTGCTCTTGCGAGGCCGCCGAAGTGGTCAGGCCCCACCCGGAGTCGGCGGCGAACTCGCCGTTTTCGAGTGTCGGAAGCGCGACGTACTCTGTGGTCGCAGCCACATCTGGAAAATCCCCTGCGTACTCAGGTACGACCCAGGGGCCTACTAGACCCATTGCGCACTGCTCGGTGAAGTAGCAGTCGCCGACCCAATTGCTCACGTCATCGAAGAGCACGGGGTCGACAATCCCCTCGTCCACGAAGCTCTTCATCAGCTCCAGTGAATCCTTGGCCTCGGGGGTGGAGAAGGTGAACGAACCGTCGTCGGCGATGTACGCGCCACCGCTCTGCAAGATGAGGGACAGGAACGAATACGCGATCCCATCGTTGGTGGTGAAGTGGTAGCCCGCACGACTGATCTTGTCGCCGGACGTCTGCGTAAGCGTCTTCGCATCGGCCATAAACGCGTCGTAGGTGTCCCAGCCGTCGAGTGACACGCCCGCGTCTTCAGCCATGGCCGTGTTGACGAGCGTGGCCCCATATTCAACGTTCGACTCCTGCGGGAGGCCGTACAACGCGTCGTCGCACTGGTATCCACCCAGCGGTCCCTTGAAGAAGTCATCCTGAGCCTCGTCGACTGTTGCCACATCGTCTGGCACCTGCGCCAAGTTCGACGAGTAGCTACAGGTCCAGCTTCCGAACATCTGCAACACGTCGGCCTCGGTTCCGGCTGGCAGCGACGTTTGAAGCGTCTGGATGTACGTGTCGTAGTCGAAAGACGCGAACTCGATGTTGACATCAGGATTCTCGGCCATGTAGTCGTCGGCCAAAGCCTGGTACGCCTTGTTGAAGCTCTTGTTTGTATGAGTCCACACGCGAAGATTGCCGCCAACGGCGTCACTTTCCTCGTCGCTCGACGACGTGCACCCAGTCGCTAGCAGGGCCAGCGCAACTGCTCCGATGGCAAGAGTTCGTGCGCTTTTCATGCTTCCTCCTCGATCTTGGACGCCTCAGATGAGGCATCCAAATGGATCACAGCGGTCAAGTGCCTGGGCTGGTCTGGGTTCAATCCTCTGTCGATGGCCCGCTCGAGAGCCAGCAGCTGCAACGGGAGCAGGTAGAGGGCGGGAGACGCCCAGCTCGGAACCTCTCCGGGTACCTGCAGATGCCCCTCGACCCCGACAGTGACGATTTGCACTCCGAAGGGTGAGATGTCTTTCAGAACTGCTTCTTCAAGGGTGGCCCGCTCAGGCGTGATCAGGGCTACCACCGCTTTGTCGTCATCACACATCGACATCGGGCCGTGTCGGAACTCCATGGCGTGATAGGCCTCGGACCCAGTGAGTGACATCTCTTTGAGCTTGAGCATCCCCTCGGCGGCGACGCCGTAGAGAGGTCCGGACCCGAGGAAGAAGAACGACTCGACCGCACTACTCGCGAGACCCGACACGTACTCTCTGGATGCCGCAAGGATCTGCTCACCAGCTTGGGGAAGCGCCTGCAACGCCGAAAGGTCGGCGCCCCGCAAGGCCCCCGCGATCGCAGAGGCGATGACCAACATCGACGAGAACGAGCGGGTCTGAGCCACCGACTCCTCCTTCGCCTCGGGCGCAGCCCAGACCACGTCGGAGGCCTGCGCCAGCGGTGAGTCTGGGTAGCACGTGATCGCCGCGACAGTTCGCCCACCGAGGCGACGGAAGTGCTCGACAGCCAACAGAGTCTCGGTCGTGGTGCCCGAGCGAGAGATCGCCAACATCAGAGTGTGCTCAGCCGCCGGCGTCCTTGGGGCGGCCTGGGCAATGAGTTCTGAAGCGGGCAACGCCCACGCCCGAACACCAGAGTCGCGCAACATGGCCGCGGCCGAGAGCGCCAAGTAGTGCGTAGACCCGCATCCGGTGACTAGAACGTCGGTCGACGGGTCACTGAACGGCTCGATGAAGCTCAACGGATCGAGCGCGTCGAGCGTCACACCCCAGACCACCGGCTGCGACAGGATCTCGGTCTCGGTGTGCGACTTCATGGGGCCACCTCAGCGACGACCACGTTGCTACCGGCAGCCCTGAGGTTGTCGATGACATCGGTCGGTGCCCCGGTATCGGTCACTATCGAATCGATGGCTGAAAGTGGAACGACGTGTGTGGTAGCGACGCGTCCGAGCTTGCTGTGGTCGGCCAGGACGACGCATCGCTTCGCGTTATCGATGAAGGCCAGGTCAGTGGCTGCCTCGACGTCGCCGTCCGCCGTGAACCCCTGTTCAGCATCCAGTGCAGGCACTCCGAGAAAGGCGATTCCCGCCCGGTACGAACGGATGGACTCAACGGCGCGTGGTCCCACCATCGACTGTTCAGGGGTGCGCAACGTCCCACCGATCACGATGACCTGTCCGCGCCGTCCGCGCGACAGCTCGGTAGCGACCGGCAGCGAGTTCGTGACCACCGTGACATCGGCGTCGACGAGGAGTCCGGCCAAGTGCAACGTCGTGGACCCTCCCCCCAAGAAGAGCGTGTCCCCTGATGTCACCAGCAGTGATGCCGCCCGAGCGATCGCTCGCTTCTCGGCAACACGCCGAGAGCCGCGAGCTGGGTACGGAAGCTCGTGAAGTGGTGCCCAGATCGCGCCGCCGTGTGTGCGCCGCACCACACCAGAGCTCTGCAGAGCGTCGAGATCGCGGCGCACAGTCGCCTCACTCACGCCGAGGTGCTTCACGAGCTGGCCAATGGTGACAGCCTCGTCGGCCTCCAGCAGCTGCTGGATCTGCGTCAACCTGCTGACCCGCAGGGTGGACCGGCTCATGGGCAGATACTGCTTGCTTGTGATTGTTTCTGTCAAGAACCTTCACAAAATGCTAGCCATCTGTCACAAGCTGCGGAAGAATCCCCCGATGGATGAAAGAAACAATCACCAATGGGCAGAGGGCGGCCATGGCACCGATCGTTCTTGACGGCGTCACCAAGGTGTATCCCGATGGGACAGCTGCCGTCCGCGACATCGATCTGACGGTCGGTTCGGGTGAGTTCATGGTGCTCGTTGGCCCTTCTGGCTGCGGCAAGTCAACGCTGCTGCGCATGATCGCCGGCCTCGAAGAGACGACGTCAGGCTCGATCCTGATCGGTGATCGCGATGTCACAGCTGCAGCGCCACGTGACCGCGACGTGGCAATGGTCTTCCAGAACTACGCCCTGTACCCACACATGTCGGTGCGCGACAACCTCGGCTTCTCGCTGAAGGTGGGGCGTACGCCCAAGGCCGAGCTACGCGATCGCGTCGACGCTGTGGCCACGATGCTTGGACTCACCGAGTATCTGGAACGAAAGCCAGGGCAACTGTCGGGAGGTCAACGACAGCGGGTGGCAATGGGGCGGGCGATCGTGCGAGAGCCAACCGCCTATTTGATGGATGAGCCACTCTCTAATCTGGACGCCAAGCTGCGTGTCTCCATGCGCGCAGAACTCACCAACCTTCACCACCGCCTCGGCGTAACGACGGTGTATGTCACCCACGACCAAGTCGAGGCGATGACCCTCGGGCAACGCGTGGCAGTGATCGAAGATGGCCGGCTGCAGCAGGTGGCCCCCCCACAAGAGTTGTATCGATCGCCGGCCAACGTCTTTGTGGCCACCTTCATAGGGTCGCCGGCGATGAACATTGCCACCGCCGCCGTCACGTCCGACGGCTTCGCGTTCGGCCAGTACCGTCTGCCGATCTCGGAGGCACACCGAGCGGCTCTCGACGGACGTTCCACCGCCATCGTCGGCCTGCGCCCCGAGGCTTTCTCAGTCGGTGGGACTGGACCGACCTTTGAGATCGACGTGGCGGCCGTCGAGAATCTCGGGACCGAGTCACACGTGTTCTTCGGGGTCGACGCGTCCCCGGTGGCAGTGTCGACGCACCGGGCTGACGAAGACCCGCCGTCGATCGTCGACGAGGGGTCGGTCTTCGTGGCCCGACTCACTACCGACGATGTGGTGACAACCGACCAGAGGCTCGCCTTGCAGGTCGACCCGCGAAGAATCTACCTCTTCGACGCCGAGACCGGGATCACGCTGCTGACGTAGCTCCGCCGGTGTCACACATCGACCGCTCAGCCCAGCAGTTTGGCCTTCTGGGCCTCGAACTCTGCTTCAGTAAGCAGCCCCTGCGTCTTGAGCTCACCCAGCTCCTTGAGCTGGTTGATCTTGTCGTCCATGCCATTGGACGGCGGGGCAGAGGGTGGAGGCGCGTACTCGGGCTCGGGTTGCTGCGGCTGCTGCTCGGCCCAGCGGCCAGCCTGGCGCCTCGACACGTTGTTTGAAACATGGGTGGCCGTTCCGGCTATCACGGCCGTGCGGGCGACCCCGCGGATAAGTCCTGGCATGAGGTGTCCTCCTTGGTGTGCGGGATCAGGCGTCGAGGGCGGCTACGAGCGCCGGAATGGGGATACGACCAAAGGCGACCAGCTGTCCGCCGCCCCGTCGAAGAGCAGCAGCAAAAGGAGCGGCCCATCTGTTCTCATAGACGAGCAGAGCAGCAGAACTTCCGCCCTCGACGGCAGCCGCGGCCTCGTTGATGTCATCTTCACCGAGCACGCCAGATGACGCCCCTTCGAAGATCGCGAGGTCGAGGGTGCCGTCACCGTCGAGATCGGCGATCTCGACCATGGCGACCGACCCATCAACTGCCTTGGTGAAAAAGACCAGGTCGATGAGGCGGATGACCCCCCGATCGACGAGGTCGACCAAGATGGGTAACCCCTCTCCGGTCATCTTGTTTCCGGGGAACTCGACCACGAGGTAGTCGACTGGGCCCATCTCGTCGAGGGTGACGTCATACATTGGTTGCTCCCATTGCACTCGTCGCTGCCGCTCAGACCTTAGCGACATCGCGCCCGTGGGCGGTGACCGCCTAGATGATGAAGATGTTGAGGGTGATGATGATGCTCCACCACGGCTGGTACGGCAACCACAGGAAGTTGGCGAGAGCACTCAGCGCCGCAATGATGACAACGAGCGTTCGGGCCCAGACGGCGCCCTGAAGGGGGCAATACCCGAGAGTACTAATACCCCATGGGGAGTCACCGAACGCCGAAGGGCCACCCTCCTACAAGGGCGGCCCTTCGGCGTTTTGGCTCAGAACGACTGGACAACTGCTTGCCCTAGGCCAGCGCCTTCGTCTTGATGCTGTCGTACTCCGCCTGCGAGATAGCTCCAGAGTCGAGCAGCCCTTTGGCCTTGTGAATTTGGTCGGCTGGCGACGACCCGGCCACGTCACGAATGTAGGTGGTCTGAGCGTCCTGCATATCCTTGGCCGCCTTCATGTTGCGCTCGGCCATTCCCTGGCCGCGAGCGATCAGATAGACCAGGGCAGCGATCCACGTGAAGAAGATGAGAGCCAGGATCCATGCGGCCTTGGCCCACCCGTTCAGCTCGTGGTCACGGAAGAGGTCGGCGAAGATGTAGAACAGCACCATCAAAAAGGCAACAAAGAAGAAGATGGCGATCGTGTACCAGAGGAACTCTCCGAAGGACACGTGTGTACCCCTTTCTGGGCCACCTGTTTGGTGGCAGTCGGCGCCAATAGTGACATAGCCGCCCCGAAGGCATACATCCTCCTCCTCGGGTCATCCAGCTACCCAAGGTTCTGCCGGTGCCCCAGTTGCTCCAGCCACTGGACGAACTGGCGGTACACATTCGGCGCTCCGTAAAGGCGCCCCTCGCTATCGGTGAGCTCTGGGTCGATGGTCCAACCGCTCGGATGCACGATCATCGGCTGCGTCTGCCACCCACCGAGCCCGCCGTGGCAACCCACGAGCTCTTCGAAGGCCGCTACCTCATCGTTGCGCTCGTCGAAGAGCGAGTTCAGATAGATGTCGGGAGCATTGGAGAACTGAGCGACCCGCAAGAGGTCAGCTCTGGCGTGTGGCTCGAAGACAGCCAGTGGGTCATCGCCGGACACAATTCCGGTGCGTAAGTCCATGGTGCCCGATGGCCCGATCACCACGGGTCCGGCGTCAGCCATCGCCGTCGCGAACGAGATGCCGGGATGCGCGACCAGAGCTGCCAACATTCCCGGATACGCCGCCTCGATCTGGCTCACGGTCTGGCGTCCTTCAAGGCGCGGGAACCACACGCCACCGAGGTTCCCCGAGCCCACCACCACGAGAGCCGGGCGCTCTTCGCCAGCAGCTGCCTCGGCGGCGTCCTTGTCAGCTGCGAGCGGGCCAAGCGCGCTGCCTGCGTCTCGGTTGCGTGTGGCGGCCTGGGCCACCTTGCCAGTGACCGATCCCTGGGCCGACAACTGGCCGATCAAGACATTGATCGGCCCCCACCCTTCGATGTCGGAGACTGCCGCAGTGGTGTGCGACTCGCCCATGAGTTCTTCGATGTAGTCCTGCAAGCTCTGGCCGTACCGTTGCAAGAACGTCGCTCCCTGACTCTGGCCATGGTCGGAAACAAGAACGATTTCATAGGGACGCGGCGTGACTCCTGACTTCGCCACGCGCTCCAGCGAAGCCACGACGCTGTCCAGGCCAAAGAGCGCATCAGTGGATTCGCGACGCACCACCCCTGCGTGGTGGGCGATCTCGTCGTAGTCGACGTAGTCGACGTAGATCGACTTAGAGCCCCGCATCATCGCTTCGACGACCAGCGCAGTATTGAGGTCGCGAAGCAGAACGTTGGTGGCAGCTCGGAGTAGTACATAGCTGCCGTGCCGGTTAATTCTTGGCTCGATCCCACGGCTCCGCTGTTGACGGGCTTGGTACAGCTCCTTGAAAATCTCGGCGATCGAGAGGACAACGGCCCTGATAAACCCTGCCGGGTGTGTGAAGAACGCTGCATACGACTGTGACGGACCGAGCCCCTCCTTGGGCTGCTTCATGCCGCTCATCGTCAGCAACGAGATTGCTGCGTCACCCGAGAACAGGTTGCTGACACTCACGCCCTCGTCGGCAAGCAGGCCCTTGCCATCGCTCACGCGAGACTCGATGAGCGCGGCGTCCGGCGGGTGGTTGGCGACCACCAGATCACCGGTCTCCTTCTCGTACCACCGGAACGCCGGAATGTTGTCGTTGTTGCCGTGCAGAATGCCGGCCTGGCTCACCGGGGTCGTTGAGGGAAGTGCAGCCACCCAAGCATCCATAGTGTGGCTACCAGAGCGAAGCCATCCGCTGATCGTTGGCACATTGCCAGCCTTCACGTGCCAACGCAGCACTGGCTCTGGAACTCCATCGAGCTGGATGAAGACCACCCCCGGCTCGTCGAACTTCTCCGACGGCATGTCGCGCATGCTCATCCGCGCCGCGTGCACCAAGAGGTAGTCGCGCGAGTTCACCGAGAAGAGCCAGGTAAGGACAGAGGCAATCAGGGCATAGATCCAGGAGGCCAAGAAAGTCTCCCAGAAGTTGCCCACCACCATGCCGGGCGTCAGCTGCAGGATGACATCGATGACTACGGCGTTGGAAAAGATAGCGAGCAACACCGCGCCCACCCAGCCGAAGAGCAGTGCGAACCTTGCCAGAAGCGATTGAGCAAACGGAGCGAATAGTGAGAAAAGGAGAGCCGCGAACGGGATAGAGAAAGGGTTGTCGGCGTAAATTCCTGGGCTAAGACCAATGGTGACGGTGAGCACCACCCACGTTGTCACGTAGTTCGCCACCAGCGACCGCGCGTAGCCCCGACGGTCGTCAGCCGACCGACCTGCAAGAGAAGCCGCGAGCTCGCGCTCACGTCGACGCCGATCTGCGAACGTGCTCATTGCTGCCTTTCCTCGTGGTGAAACAGCCGAGCCTAATGGGTGTGCATTGCTCGGCTTCACGGCAGAGTGGTGCCTGAGTCCGCCGGTGGGTGAGCACTGACTGAGCCTGGCCTGTGAGGTCTAGCGCTAGATCGTGCCCCCACCGGTGAACGAGGAGGCGTGATGGCTGCTGGGATGTCGTGCCGGTGAGCACTGAACCATTAGGGCGCTGCAGGCTTCCTCTGGACGTTCAACCACCGAGTTGGAGGAGGCGGATGACGCATGCTGTTCCTGGGTGATGACTGGGCTGAGGCCCATCACGACATCGAGCTGCAAGACGCGATTGGACAAGTGTTGGTGCGTCGGCGGCTGCCTGAAGGGGTGGCGGGGTTGGCGCAGCTGCATGCTCTGGTCGCTGACCACCTCGACGACACCGATGAGCCGGACTCGGTGATCGTGGGGA
>JBDTTS010000021.1:0-15323 GCA_039930525.1 Actinomycetes bacterium
CCGAGCGCCGATGCCGGCGGTCTTCGCGAAGGCATTCTTTACGTGCGCGCTCGCCCAGACTTGGTGCTCGTGCTCTGGATCGCCTTCTTCGTGGGAACCTTCGGTCTTAACTTCCAGCTCACGATCGCAGCCATGGTCACCGGCCAGTTCGATCTCGGGCCGGCTGCATTCGGTGTGGCCTCAACTGTTCTGGCGATCGGGTCGCTCGCTGGCTCATTGGCGGCTGCGCGACGAGGCGCCCCCCGGATTCGACTCGTTGTGCTCGCGGCACTCTTCTTCGGGGCAGCCGCGGTGGTGGTCGCCGTCATGCCGACGTACCTGATGTTCCTGGTGGCACTGCCGCTCGTCGGCATCGGTGCACTGACCCTCATCAACTCCGCCCAGTCCTTCTTGCAGATCAATGCTGAGCCAGAGCTTCGGGGTCGGGTGATGGGCATCTACACGTTGGTGTTCCTCGGCGGAACCCCGATCGGATCACCGCTCGTGGGATGGATCGCTGAGACGTTCGGTCCACGATGGTCGATCGCGCTCGGCGGCATCGTGTCGGCGGTTGCGGCCCTCGTCGTGGCGATCGTTCATCTTCGCCGCAGAGGCCTTGAGGTGCGGGCGCATGCCCGGCCGCGTCCACACCTGCACATCGCCGGGGCGGCCGAGCTCGGTGAGGTGCGGCCGGGGTGGCGGTTACCCGCGCCACGTGAGACATCAGCGGGCGCTAGCCACGCGGTGGCGTTGCCGATTCTCGGTGTCGTGGCAGCTCTCTCGCTCGCCCTCTCGGGCTCTCCCTACACCCCGCCATCACCAGGTGACGTCGACGACCTGACGTCCTCCCGGCTGATGGTTGTCCAGGATCCACGTATTGACGAAGCGAGCGGGATGGCAGCGAGCCGTCTGCACAAGGGCGTGGTCTGGCTGCTGAACGACAGCAAAGGTGGCGAGGTGATCTACGGCGTCGACCGGGCTGGCCAGACGGTTGCCGAGCTCACCCTCGACGGAGTCGCGAACCGCGACTGGGAGGCGATGGCCCCCGCTGTCGACGAGAGCGGCGACCCCGTGCTCTGGATCGCCGACATCGGCGACAACGACACCCAATGGACGTCGCTTCCGGTGTATCAGATTCCTGAGCCGGCCGAGCTCGGCCGGAAAGACACACCATGGCGGCGAGTCACCCTGACGTACCCCGACGGTGAGCACAACGCCGAAACTCTGTTGGTCGACTCGGCTGGCCGACTCTTCGTGGTGACCAAGGAGGGCGAGGAGGCCGGGGTGTATGCGACGCCGGACGCCTCCAAGATGGGTAGCACGGTTGAGCTCGAACGGATCGGCCCAGCGCCGATGTTTCTCACCGATGGGGCGATCTCACCTGACGGGCGCCAGGTGGCATTGCGCGGCTACACGTCCGTCACCCTCTACGACGCTGACGAGTTCCTGACCGAAGGAACCGAAGGGGATGGGGGCACTGTCTACCCCTTGCCGCTGCAGAGGCAAGGCGAGACGTTGGCCTATGCACTCGACGCGCGCTCGGTCCTGGTCGGTAGCGAAGGCGTGGAACAACCGATCTACGAGATCGGTCTGCCGACAGCCAGCGAGCCTGGGGGCGAGCGAGACCAGGATTCGGTCGCCGGGGCTACCGACGCGGCCAGCTGGATCATCGCCGTCACCGCCATCGTCCTGATTGGCGGAACCGCGGTATTGCTCTTTCGCCGACGAGGTCGAGCGCGTCAGCCGAGCTCGCCGACGGCGTAGTCGATGCAGGCTGTGAGCGCCTCGACGTCGGCGGGGTCGATGCCAGGGAACATCGCAATGCGCAGTTGGTTGCGGCCGAGTTTGCGATAGGGCTCAGTGTCGACGATTCCGTTGGCGCGCAACACTTTGGCGAGCTCAGCGGCGTCTACCGTGTCGCTGAAGTCGATGGTGCCGATCA
Organism: Actinomycetes bacterium; assembly: GCA_039930525.1. Classification (GTDB taxonomy): domain Bacteria; phylum Actinomycetota; class Actinomycetes; order JAHEKZ01; family JAHEKZ01; genus JAHEKZ01. Next base: position 1,922 of record JBDTTS010000021.1, read on the forward strand.
CCGCAGAGCGCTTGTCAGCATCAGCAACGTACGGCGAGGCGTACTCGACCTTGTCAGCCCATCCATACAGTGACGCCGCCGACGTGGCGGAGCGTCCGGTGGCGAACGAGAGGCCACCGTTGGCGTTGAACCAGTCGACCTGCTCGGCCATCATCAGGATCGTCGCCAGTGCGGGAGTGTTGTACGTCTGGTTCTTCACCGAGTTGTCGATCGCCGTCTGCAGGTCGAGGAACGGCGGGATGTACCGACCGCTTTCTTTGATCTCGCTGGCCCGCTGCAATGCAGCCGGTGACATCAACGCAATCCAGAGCCCGCCGTCTGAGCCGAAGGACTTCTGTGGGGCGAAGTAGTACGTGTCGAACTCTGCGGCATCGACGGGAAGCCCACCGGCCCCTGAGGTGGCGTCAATCACGGTCAGTGCGCCGGCGTCGCCGTCGACACGCCGTACCGGAATGCAGACACCGGTAGACGTCTCGTTCTGCGCAGCTGCGTAGACATCGATGCCTTCCTGCGGCGCGAACGTGGGGGCGTCTCCGGGCTCAGAGGTGATGACGTCAGGGTCGCTCAGGTGCGGAGCCTTCTTGACCGACGTCGCAAACTTGGCGCCGAACTCGCCAAACGACAGGTGCTGGCTGCGCTCGCGAATCAAGCCGAACGCTGCGACCTCCCAGAAGGCGGTGGCCCCACCGTTGCCGAGGACGACCTCGTAGTCGTCGGGAAGTGCGAAAAGCTCGGCAACTCCGCGACGCAGTCGGCCTACCTCGTCCTTCACGGTGGCCTGTCGGTGCGACGTACCCATCACCGACTGCCAACGTGCGGCGACGGCGTCAGTCTGCTCCTTGCGCACCTTGCTGGGGCCGGCGCCGAAGCGTCCGTCGGAGGGCTTGAGGGAATCTGGGATTGTCACGTTCGATGCCATAGACGTCAGCCTAGGATGCGCGGGCACCTGTCTCCCACGGGGGAGTAGTAGGTTTCCGCCAGGTGAAACATCTTCGTATCAAGCGAATGGGTCAGATCGCGTACGAAGGCTTGACCTCGCGGTCCCATCCCTCGACTGCTTCTGGCTTGCGCGGACCCGGTCCCACGTAGCGAGCCGAAGGCCGGATCAGGCGTCCGGTCTCTTTCTGCTCGAGGATGTGCGCACTCCAGCCAGCAGTGCGCGCACAGGTGAACATCGGGGAGAACATGTGAGCGGGGACCTCGGCGAAGTCGAGCACGACTGCTGACCAGAACTCGACGTTGGTCGCGATCACCCGGTCGGGCTTGCGTTCGGCAAGAATCTTGAGTGCAGCACGCTCGAGCTCTTCGGCTACCTCGTAGCGAGGAGCGCCCAGATCGCGCGCTGTGCGCCGAAGGACGCGGGCTCGGGGGTCTTCGGCGCGGTACACCCGGTGCCCGAAACCCATCAGGCGTTGCTTGGTGTCGAGGATATTGCGAACAAACCCTTCGGCATCGCCAGTGCGCTCGACCTCTTCGAGCATGTGGAGAACACGAGAGGGGGCGCCGCCGTGCAAGGGGCCTGAGATCGCACCAACGGCCCCAGACAGCGCGGCTGCGACGTCTGCGCCGGTTGAGGCGATGACGCGGGCGGTGAAGGTGGAGGCGTTCATGCCGTGCTCGGCAGCGCTGACGAAGTAGGCGTCGACCGCCTTTACGTGCTGTGGGTCTGGCTCGCCGCGCCACCGCACCATGAAGCGCTCGACCACGCTGGTGGACTTGTCAATCTCGCGTTGCGGAACCATCGGGAGCCCCAGCCCGCGCGCAGACTGCGCCACGTATGACAACGCCATGACGCTCGCGCGTGCAAGGTCGTCGCGCGCCTGGTCGTCGTCGATGTCGAGCAGGGGACGCAGCCCCCACGACGGCGAGAGCATGGCCAAGGCACTCTGCACGTCGACGCGGACGTCGCCGGAGTGCACCGGCAACGGAAAGGGTTCGGCCGGAGGAAGCCCAGGGTTGAACTCGTTGTCGACCAGAAGTCCCCAGACGTTGCCGAACGTCACACGTCCGACGAGGTCTTCGATATCAACGCCGCGATAGCGAAGGGCGCTGCCCGCCTTGTCAGGTTCGGCGATCTGGGTCTCGAACGCGATGACGCCTTCAAGGCCTGGTACGAAGTCCGAGTTCGCCATGTGGGCACTCCTCGACGCGGTGGGACATTGGTTCGGCAGGGTCGCTGCGCGCTTCTATCTAACCCGACTCTTGCGTCCTCGCTGCGACTGACCACAGAGGGCGGCCAGAATGGGCGTATGGACCCCACAGCACTTGCCGCTCTCCGTCGTAGCTACGAACTTGCCGGGCTCGACGTTGCTGACGTTGATCCCGACCCGCTTCGCCAGTTCACGAGGTGGCTCAGTGACGCGGTCGCCGCTGAGCTGATGGAGCCCAACGCCATGATCTTGGCGACTGCCGACGGCCACGGTGCACCGCGTGCGCGAACGCTGCTGCTCAAGGCAGCCGACGGCCGGGGGTTCGCCTTCTTCACGAACTACGGGTCGACCAAGGGGCGTCATCTGGCCGAGAACCCACAGGCGTCGCTCTGCTTCCCCTGGCTCGACCTCGAGCGCCAGGTGACAGTGACCGGTGCGATCGAGAAAGTGAGTGCGGCCGAGAGCACCGAGTACTTCCGCTCGCGCCCGCACGGAAGCCAACTAGGGGCGTGGACCTCTCGGCAGAGTGAGGTGATTGCCTCGCGGCAGGTGTTGGTCGACCGCCACGCCGAGCTCGCCGATCGCTATCCCGAAGGCACAGCCGTTCCGCTGCCGGAGTTCTGGGGCGGCTACCGCCTGGTGCCTCGCGAGGTCGAGTTCTGGCAGGGGCGGCCGAACCGACTTCACGATCGGGTCGTCTACCGCCGCGTGGGGCCGGGCTGGAGCATTCAGCGCCTGTCGCCCTAGGCGCCGGAACTACTCCGAACCGGGGCTACCAGAAGCTGCAAGGTGCGCCAGCGCCGCCTGCTCGACGCGGTCGCGGTAGCTGACCCACCATGCTGAATCGGTATCGGGCAGGTTCGTGTTGCTCGCGCGTAGTCCCACCTCACCATCGATGAGCTCTCGCACGATGTCGGCGTGGCCAGCATGGCGATGGGTCTCGGTCGCCATGTGCACCAAGAGCGTGTGCAGGGTGGGGTGGTCGTGGCCCTCCCCCCACCACGGCACATCTGCTCGGGCGTCCAGGGGTAGGTCGGCGATTGTCGCGTCGGCGTGCGCCCAGGCCCGTTCGTAGAGCCCGACAATAGACTCGCGACTCTCGTCGGCCGTCGCCCACAGATCGGCGTTGTCCTCGGCGTCGTCGGCGAACCATGGCAGCGGCTCGGGGAACGGCCGGCCGAAGCACTCGCCGAAATAGCCAGCCCCGACACTGCCGACATGCTTGACCAAACCGAGCAGATTCGTACCGGTGGGTACGACGGGGCGACGGACGTCGTACTCCGACAGGCCGTCGAGCTTCCAGAGCAGCGCGTCGCGCCCCGTTCTGAGGTAGCCGTGCAGTGTCGCTTTGTTCTCCTCGGCGTCCATGGGAGCAAGAGTGTCACGATGACGTCATGAGTGCAGCGACGGAGCCGATAACGATCGAGGGCATCGAGCAGTCCATCGACCGGATTCGTCCCCTCATTCGGAGGACGCCGTGTATCGATGTCCACGTGTCCGCGCCCGAGTGGAGCGGACCGGTCACCCTCAAGCTCGAGTCGCTCCAGGTGACGGGGTCGTTCAAACCACGCGGTGCTGTGAACTCGTTGCTCTCCTCAGGTGCCGACGAGGTGATCGCGTGCTCCGGGGGCAACCATGGACTGGCAGTTGCCTGGGCCGCTCACGCATTGGGACGCCGGGCAACCGTTGTAGTCCCGGCGTCGGCTGCACGGGCCAAGGTCGACGCGATGCAGCGGCTCGGTGCTGAGGTGATCGAGCACGGGGATACCCCGGGCGATGCCTTCCAGATCGCCGAATCATTGGTGGCGCAGACCGGGCACCCGCTGGTGCACCCGTACGACCAGGTCGCGACCGTCGAAGGCCAAGGCAGCCTCGGGCTTGAACTTCACGCGCAGGCGCCGCTGGTGACGCACTGGCTGATCGCTGTCGGCGGAGGCGGACTTGCGGCGGGAGTTGTGGTGGGTCTGGATGGGTCCGCGGAGGTGGTTCCGGTGGAGCCGACGGGCTGTCCGACGCTGTCCGTGGCTCAGGGCGCTGGTGGGCCGGTGCCGAGTCTCGCCCAAGGCATCGCTCGGACATCGCTTGGCGCACCGTCGCTCGGTGCCATTCCGTGGCACGTGCTCGCTCACACGGTCGGGGCCAGCACGCTGGTGGACGACGACGCGATCATCGGCTCGCAGGTGTGGTTGTGGGAGCAGGTTCGTCTGCTGGCCGAGCCGGGGGGAGCCACGGCCCTCGCCGCGCTGCAGTGTGGTGCCTGGCGCCCGCCCCGAGGTGCGCTGGTCGGGGTGGTGGTGTGTGGGGGGAACGCAGACTCCATTCCGGATCTGCCGGCACCCGACCGTTTCATCCAGTAGGTACGGGGCAGGATGTGCCGGGTGCCACGCCGACTCATGATCGACCTGCGTCCGCTGCGGGTAAGTCCGCCGTTTCGCCGGATGTGGGGCGGATCGGCGGTGGCGCAGATCGGTCAGTCGATGGCTGCGGTCGCCGTTGGCATCCAGGTGTACGACATCACGGGGTCCAGCTTTGCGGTAGGCATGATCGGCCTGGCTGCGTTCTTCCCCCTCGTGGTTTTCGGCCTCTACGGCGGTTCGATCTCGGACACTCATGACCGGCGTACCGTGGCTCTCATCTCGTCGTCGGGGCTTTGGGTCTGTGCGATTGCACTGGTTGTTCAGGCCTGGCTGTCGCTCGACCAGCTGTGGTTTCTCTATGTCGTCGTAGCAGCGCAGTCAGCCTTCTTCGCCGTCAATACCCCGGCCCGTTCGGCGATCGTTCCTCGGCTCATCGAACCAGCACTGCTGCCAGCCGCCAACGCACTCACCTCACTCACCTACGGTGTCGGCTTCATGGTCGGACCGGTGTTGAGCGGCCTCGTCATCGATGCGTACGGGCTCACGGCCACCTACACCGTCGACGCCCTTCTTTTCGCTGCTGCGATGTACGGGGTCGTTCGACTGCCAGCGATTCCACCGGAGTTCACGAGTCAGCGCACCGGCTGGAAAGCGGTTGGGGATGGTCTGCGCTTCCTGTCGACCCGGCGCAACCTCTTGATGACGTTCGTCGTCGACCTGTGCGCGATGGTGCTTGCCCAGCCGCGGGCTCTGTTCCCCGCGCTCGCCGCCACGACCTTTGGAGGGGGAGCGCGAACCGTAGGCCTCCTGGCTGCGGCCCCGGCTGTTGGGTCAGTGCTTGCGGGCGTGCTTTCTGGATGGCTCGGCACGGTGCGTCGCCAAGGCCTGATGGTGGTGCTGATGGTCTGTGGTTACGGCGCGTCCGTGGCGTTCTTCGGCCTGACTGACATCCTCACGTGGGCCATGTTTTTTCTGATGCTGACCGGTGCTTTCGACATGGTGAGCGCCGTCTTCCGATCGACGATCCTCCAGGTGGCCACTCCCGACGAGCTTCGCGGTCGGCTGCAGGGCGTCTTCATCGTGGTGGTGGCAGGTGGCCCTCGTCTTGGCGACGCACTGGTGGGTACGACTGCTGGGCTGTTCGGCGAACAGGCTGCCATCGTGATGGGTGGGGTCGCTTGCATCCTTGCCACCTTGTTCTTCACTTTCCGCAACAGGGGATTCGCGCGCTATGACGCTCGCGACCCGGTGGCCTGACAGGTCACGCCACGAGGCTTGGTTCACGTAGCGTGCGGTCATGAGCCAAACCCTCTTGAGCCTTGACCGCTACCTCGAGTTGCTGCAGCAAGACTCTGAGGCGCTGGCCCACGTGCTCGAACGAGCTGAGCCCGCATTACCTGTGCGTACCTGCCCCGGATGGACGTTGGCAGACTTGGGATATCACGTCGGCGAAGTTCATCGGTTCTGGCACTGGATCGTTCGCGAAGGTATCCAGGAGGTGACCGATGCCAACTCGCCGAACGCCGCGCGTCCGGCAGATGATGAACTCGCCCGGTGGCTGCGCGAGGGTCTCGCAGACTTGCTGCCGCTTCTGCGCAGCGTCGATCCGCAAGCACCCGCGTGGTCGTGGCATGCCCCGCAGAGTGACATGGCGTTCATCCAACGACGCTTGCCGCACGAGACGTCAGTGCACAGATGGGATGCGCAGGACGCCGCCCACGCCGCGGGGGCTGCTCCTCCGGCACCGCTAGCGAGAGATCTGGCTGTCGACGGAGTGGCCGAGTTCTTCCTCTTGGGATCGCGAGAACGACATGAGATCGAGACACGAATGGGCCTTCGTGCCACCGATACCGGTGACGTGTGGACGGCTTCGGTGACCAACGGCGAGTGGCAGCTGGTCGCGGGTATCGCCGATGCCCCCGTCGTGCTGAGCGGCACCGCTAGCGCTCTGCTCCTCACGCTGTGGCGGCGAATGTCACCGGCTGGCCGAGGTGAGGTGGGCGTTGACGTCGCCGGCGATCCGGCGTTGGCCCGGGCGTTCTTGGCGCTCGCCGATCTCGACTAGCTCGTCAGGGCCCGACGGTGGTTGTGAGCCTGATCGGAGCCCTTGCCATCTCGGTGTGCGCTTGGGCGAGCCGGGTGACCGCCTCGTGGAGCACCTCCGGTTCGCGGTCGAAGCAGAGACGTAGATAGTCGCTGTAGGCGCCGTCGGTTCCGCACTGTTCGCCCGGCATGACATGCACACCGGCACGGTCTGCCTCGGTGGCAAACTCTGAGCCGTCGCCACCGGGCAAGCGGATCCACAGCGAGAGTCCTCCAGGTGGTGGGTGGACTCCCCAAGAGGGCAGGTGTTCGTGGACGAGGTCGATCAAGAGGTCCCGACGTTCGCGTAGCTGAGTTCGTCGGTGGTCGCGCCACGACCGATTCTGGGTCAGGCTCGTCAGCAGTTCGACAGCCAGCCGCTGGGTGACCGCTGAGGTGCCAAAGTCCTCAAGGGCCTTGGCTTGGGCGATCCGTCGAAGCCAGGTTTCATGGGTACGGAGCCAGCCGACGCGGAGTCCACCCCAGATGACTTTCGACGCCGACCCGACTGCCACACCGCGGATCCGGGGGTCGGCGGTCAGAGGTGCTGCCTGGTCGACATCGTCAAGCAGTGTGTCGGCCAGAGTGAGGTCTTCGATCACAACGACGTCGTGCTCGACGATGGCAGCCACGAGCGCTTCACGTCGTTGTCGAGACAGCACGGCAGCGTTTGGGTTAGAGACCAGTGTGCTGGTGGCGAGGATGGCGGACCCATGCTCACGAACCGCTCTGATCAGATCGGCGGGTAGCACACCTTCGGCGTCACAGCGCAATGGAACTGGAACGGCGCCGGACTGCCGAAGGATGGCAAGAAATCCTGGGTACGTGGGGCTGTCGACGAACACCCGGTCACCGGGTTTGACGAGTGCGCGGATCGACAGCTGCAGCGCCTGCTGTGCGCCGCAGGTGACGATGACGTCTTCGCCGGTGCTGGGGAATCCCTGCGCTGTCAGCTGCTCGGCAGCGATCTGGCGCATCGCGGGAATGCCGTATGCCGAGTAACCATGCTCGGTGAGGGGACCGAGCAGCGCGTTGACGGCGTCAGAGGCTGTACCTGGCCAGGCGTCGAGTAGTGCAGCGGGCGCAGCAATGGGAGACGAGATGGCGAGATCGATCGGGGTCTGGTGGTTCATCCAGAAGTCGACAAGCGTCTGGTCGCGCGGAGTGCTAGGCGCGACCGCGGTGATCGGGGCGGATCGGACGTAGCTGCCGGACCCGGCTCGGCGTTCGAGGATTCCACGCTCGACCAACTGGTCGAGTGCGGCGACCACCGTTCCGCGACTGATGCCCAGCTCGTCGGCCAGCCGGCGCTCGGCCGGCAACCGTGAGCCAACCGGCAGCTCGCCATGACAGACCGCGGTGAAGATCCCGGCGGCCAAGTGGTCCCGAAGGGCCCCATCCGCTCCCCGCAATTCGGATCGCCAGCGGGGGAGCAGGATTTGATCCAATTCGGTGGCAGTGGCCCAAGACATGAGACCAGATTGGCCTACATAGTGGGATTCGACAAGTCCGATTCACAAGAAGTCGGTTGTCACTAGGCCAATAATCTAGAAGTGGACTAGTACCTGCCGCCCCGGACACGCTGGGCCGGCGCTCCCGAGGAGGGTTGTCATGTCGTTGTTGTCAGCTTCATCAGTACTCGCTGGCTCGTTCGGGTCGGCTGCAGAGGTCGTGGTGGCCCTGGGCGTCGGCGGCCTTCTCATCGCGACCGCCATCGGGCTGGTTGGACGGGATGGCTACGGTCAACGCCCGGCTCCGCGCAGCATCGAGGATTGGTCGGCGAACGAGTTGCCTTCCCGCCCTTACGGGGTCTAGGCGAGTGTCTTTGCATGCCTTCGGTGGAAGACCGACGGCGATCAGCCTTCGACATTCGGTGACTCGGAAGGGTCGGCGGCCATAGCCTGTAGGTGTGCACATCCCGTTTCAGCCTTCTGAACGATCGAGTCTGGGCATCGAGTGGGAACTCGAGCTCGTCGATCGTGACTCGCGCGAGTTGACCAGTGGCGCGTCCGAGATCCTGGCCGAGATCACGCCGGTACCTGGTGAAGAGCATCCGAAGGCGAAGCATGAACTGCTCGAGTCGACCATCGAGATCATCACGGGTATCTGCTCGACCGTTGCCGAGGCGCGCGAAGACCTTGCCGGCACCCTGAAAGAGGTTCAGGTCGCTGCGGCCAAGCGCAATCTCGGAGTGATGTGCTCGGGGACGCACCCGATCACTGACTGGGAGACACAGCAGATCAGTCCGAACCCGCGCTACGCAGCGCTGGTCGAGCAGATGCAGTGGTTGGCGCGCCGGCTTCAGATCTTCGGCGTCCATGTTCACGTGGGTGTGCGAGCGCCTGAGAAGGCGATTCCGATCAACAACGCGTTGATGATGTACATCCCGCACTTCCTCGCGCTGTCAGCGTCATCGCCGTACTGGGTGGGCTCGGACACCGGGTTGGCGTCGGCTCGCAGCAAAGTCTTCGAGGGGCTGCCGACGGCTGGCCTGCCGTACTCACTGTCGGGCTGGGACGCCTTTGAGGAGTACATGGAGACGCTGATCACCTCGAAGACGATCGAGTCGATCCGCGAGGTGTGGTGGGACATCCGCCCGCACCCGAACTTCGGAACCGTCGAGCTGCGTATCTGCGACGGCATCCCGACGCTCGACGAGATCTCGGTGATCGCCGCGATGGCTCAGTCGTTGGTCGAGTCGTTCGACCGGCAGCTCGACAAGGGCTACACGCTGCCGCAACCACGGATGTGGCTCGTGCGCGAGAACAAGTGGCGGGCAGCCCGTTATGGGCTGGACGCCGAGATCGTCGTCGATGACCTCGGGCAGAATGTGAAGCCGATCAAAGAGGCGATCCTGGAGCTTGCTGAAGATCTGGAACCGATCGCCCGAAAACTCGGTTGCGCCGAGGAGCTCATGCAGGTTGAGCGGCTCATGGAGCTTGGAGCCAGCTATCAACGCCAGCGCGCGACGGCGGCTGCTGCCGACGGCGACCTACGAATGGTCGTCGACGAACTGCTTCGCGAGATGGATCACGGGATCTTCTGAGCACTGGCCGGTGAAAGCACTAGCGTCGTCGTGCGAGCTCTCGGGCAAGTGCCTTTGCCACGATGTCATCGACTGATGCGTCAGCAGAGTCAGCAAGTTTGCGCACCTGCTTGCGGAGGTCCTTGGGCACGGTGACCGAGAGTGTGACTGGCTTGCCGGTGAAGGTAGGCAGAGCCTCGTCCACTTTTGAGTCCCTGACGATCTGGGCGCTGTCATCAGCGCGGTCGATCGTCTTGGCGCCTTTGCGCTTCTTCGACTCTTTCGTGGCTGCCGCGGGCGCATGAGGTGCCGGGTGGATGTGCTTCTCAGTGGCCACTCGAGGGGCCGCGGGATGCACTGCGCCATCATCGGACCGTTGCAATGCGGGACGTGGTTCAGGACGACTCATCGATCGTTCCTTTCCGCGCAGGGGCTGCTGTTTTGCACTATGACACCGGTCGCAATGGTTTGGGGTCGACGTGCGTATTGAGCACCTGGTCGAGGTAGATGTCGAAGATGCGAGCGACTTCGCGTCCGGCCTGCGTGCGCCAGGCATGCACCGGGGTGCAGGCGCCAGCGGCTTGCTGCAGAACGGCCCGATCGGGAAGCGGCGGCTGCCAGAGCGTGTCGCCGTACGCCAGTGCGAGTTCGGCCATCCGGTAGCGGTGCTCCGACGACGTCGGGCGGACGCGGTTGACCACGATTCCTGCCACCTGCAGGCGAAGGTTGGTGTCGCGGATGATGCTCATGGCGTCCAACGCCTGTTGGGCGCCCTGCAGGGCGAAGAGACTTGGTTCGGTCACCACGAGGCCGAGGTCGCTTGCGGTCAGAGCGTTGCGTGTCAGCTCGCCCAGCGCCGGAGGCGTATCGATCACGATCAGGTCGTAGCCATCGAGCCCCTGCATGGTGACGCGAAGGCGGACGTGTCCATCGCCCTCGGGGACAGCCCGGTGTTCGAGGGCACGCTCGCTGGCGATCAGGCTGATGTTGTCGCCCCAGCCACTTTTGACGATTGCCTGCTCCATGATCCCTGAACGGCCGTCTGCGAGGACGTCGTTGCTGGTGAACTGGACGCGTTGCGGGTCGAGCACGACAGTGCTGTTGGCCTGCGGGTCGAGATCGATGACGAGCGTTCGCAGCCCCCGCGCATGCGCGGCACTGGCGAGCCCCAAGGTGACAGACGTCTTGCCAACGCCACCCTTCAGGCTCAGAACGCTCAGCACTCGCATGTGGTGAGGGTACGTGGCGGGAGCCAGCCTCGGCGGCGGGTCCATAGGACTGGCGCCGAACGGGCGAATCGGAGTCACTGCGAGTGACGAGTCGGTGACGCCAGGCCGCGCGAAATGCCTTGTGCGGCCTGGGGATTCGCCGTCCGAACCTGTCAGTCGGCTCGTCTAGTATCGAACATATGTTCGAACACTAGGAGGTGGCATGGGACACGAAGGCAGCGGGACGGATCAGGAAGAGCCGTGGGTCGTGCCGGGTGTGCGGTCGGCAGTGTTCCCCCCGGCCGCACATGTGGTTGCCGAAGTGCGGGCCGCGGTCGCGCAGTTCACCCAGGACGCAGAGCGACTGCCCACTGAGCCGCAGTTGGTCGCGATGAGGCAGCTCATCGACCGGCTCGAGGGTCTGTGGCTTGCCGCCTCGGCAGACTTCTCCGAGTCAGGAGAGATCGCCAAAACCGGGCATCGGACGCTCGCTTCGTGGATGCGCCACCGTTGCCGGATCTCCCCGGCTGAGGCTTTTGCACGCTCTAAGGCGGCATTCGCCGCAACCGGGCCGCAGCCAGCGTCGGGCGAGGCGCTCCGGGTGGGGCAGATCTCTTGGCGGCATGCGCAGGTGATCGATCAGACCCTGCAACAGGTTCCCGCAGAGCGGCGCGACGAGGCAGAGCAGGCGCTGGTGACCCAGGCAAAGAAGCTCGACCCGGGTCAGCTTCGCCGGGTGGGCGAGCGACTTGTTCACTGCTTCGATCGCGACCGCGCGGACGAGCAGGCGGTACGCAGGCTGGAACGTCGCGGGCTCTCGGTCGCGGAGACCTACGACGGAATGGTCTCGGTCAGCGGCCTGCTCGACCCCACTACGGGGGCGACGCTGCTGACAGCCCTCAACGCACAGATGCGCCCGGCGACGCAAGGGAACGACGCGCCACGCGACATCCGAACGCCGGCACAACGCCGAGCTGACGCGCTTGGCGAGATCTGCTCTGAGTGGTTGTCATCGGTGAACACCGCGACCGTCGGCGGCGTCCGCCCCCACCTCTCGGTAATCGTCGACCAGGCCACGCTCGCCTCCCGACGCGGTGACGGAGCGTCGGTCGAGCCGGCGCAGCTCGGCTGGTTCGGGCCGGTCACGGCGTCCGAGGCCCAGCTGATCGGCTGCGACGCCGCGGTTTCCCGGATTGTGATGAGTGGCGAGTCGCAGGTGATCGATGTCGGTCGTGCCACTCGCACCATCCCGCCAGCTCTGCGTCGTGCGGTGGTCGCACGCGACCGCGTGTGCATCGCCCCTGGGTGTAGTCGACTGCCCGAGCACTGCGACGTGCACCACGTAATCTTCTGGGAGCACGGTGGCGAGACGAGCCTTGAAAACACTGTTCTGATCTGTCGACACCACCATCGGATGGTGCATCTCCGCGACTGGCGGGTGGTCGTTGACACCACCGGCCGGCGAACGCTCCAGCCGCCGATCTGACGGCGGCCGCCCGCACCACCGATCCTCTCATCGCTGCCTGCCATGGCGACGTGTTGATCACGTGCGTGCGAGCATGGCGGCATGTTGGATCGCTCCCCCGAGCTGACCTACCCCGAGCACCTGCGCGGCCTCTCGTTGCCGTTGGCGCGAGGTGCATCGTTCGAGCGGGGGGAGTGGATTGTTCTCCGGCAAGTGAGAGTGCTCGGCTTCGGCGCGAGCGACTTCGCGGCTGCTCGCGAGCGCATCATGACCTGGCAGATGCACCGGGATGCCGGTCTACGTGTCGAGAGCGAGGGGGACGTCGGCCTGGGACGTCGGGTTGCCGTCTCGTTCGGAGCCGGACCGATCGCTCTAGCGGCGCCGTGCGAGGTTGTTGCGGTAGTGAACGAGGAGAAAGAGGTCGGTTTCGCGTGGTGGCCCGCCGCTACCTCGCGGCGATGCTGTAGCGGGTCCTCACAACGACTGAGCCGTTGTCGGAGCAGACCGACAACTACTGCTGCTTGATCAGGGCGTAGCGAGCCAATGACTCTGCTCGTTCGGCCGCGTGATCGACGATCCGTTCGGGGTATCCCTTGAGGTATCCGTCCGTCGCATTCCACGGTTCGTGGATGGCTGCTCCCTGCAGGTGATCAAGCTCGTCAACGTACCGACGGACATAGTCGCCTGCTGGATCAAAGCGCAGCCCCTGGGTGATCGGATTGAAGATGCGGAAGTAGGGCGATGCGTCGGTTCCGCAGCCCGCTGTCCACTGCCACCCGTGCGAGTTCGAGGCAATGTCGCCGTCGACTAGATGGCGCATGAACCAGCGCGCACCGAGCTGCCACTCCAGGTGCAGATCCTTGACCAGGAATGACGCCACGATCATGCGGACCCGGTTGTGCATCCAGCCCTCGGCGAGCAGTTGGCGCATCCCGGCGTCCACGATTGGAAAGCCGGTGCGTCCCCGCTGCCACGCGTCGAGATGGCGATCCGCCTGCGGTCCCTCGTCGTACGGCATGCCGGCGAACTCTGGCCGCAGGTAGTCGCGCGCAGTGTCGGGAGCATGGTGCAGCACGTCGGCATAGAACTCGCGCCAGGCCAGCTCGGACTCGAAG
>JBDTTS010000022.1:0-15052 GCA_039930525.1 Actinomycetes bacterium
GCAAGCCTCTCGGCATCCAGCTGGCTGCCCACGTCGGGGGCCAGAACGGCGAACTCGTCGCCGCCCAGACGCGCGACCGTGTCGGCGTCGCGCACAACCTCGAGCAGGCGGTTACCCACCTCTTTGAGGAGCGCATCACCACGATCATGCCCAAGGGTGTCGTTGACCTCTTTGAACCGATCGACGTCAAGAATCATCAGCGCCAGGCTCTTCCCCGATCGCTCGGACGCCGCAACGGCACGATCCAGGCGATCGTGCAGCAGCCGGCGGTTGGGGAGACCAGTGAGCGCATCGTGGAGTGCTAGGTGTTTGTTCTCGGCCGACTGCGAACGCAGCGTAGAACTGGCGCGGTGCACCGTGCGGAACAGCAGCAGCCAGGCGAGCAGCACCATGACTGTGATGACAGCGGCGACGGTGACCACCGTGCGCGTCACAAAGGCTTGGGTCGAGTCCCATGGAATATCCACCTGGGCGAATCCGTAGACTCCGGCGAGGCGGTCCCCATAGACCACTGGCACCGTCACCTCCAGGACGCTGCCGCCTTCGGTCTCGACAACCTTCGAGCTCGGTCCGAGGATATCCGTCGCCTCGGCGACGCGCGCCGCGTCGAGGGCAGGTGCATCAGTCGCCGCGCCTCGGCTCGTCCACAGCGGCTCACCCGTGCTGGAGTACAGCGACAGACCATCGAGCACCTGGACGCTGTTGGCACGGACGATTCGGTCGAGCGAGTCGACGACGGGGGCCGGGATCGAGTTGGCGTCGTTCCAGAAGCCGATAGATTCAAAGTCGATCTTCGACTGCACGCCCTGGGCGACATAATTCTCGGCCAACTGTTCACCGTCGCGCACCGCTTGCCGCTGCAGCGACGTCGAGACCACCCAGGTTACGACCACAGCCAGAAGCACCATGGTCGTCAGGCTGACCACGGCGAAGGTCCCAGTCAGGGTTACACGGCGCACATGGGGGCCATCGGCAGGAGTCGGGGGTGGGTTGAGCCCTGCGGGGACCCGCCCTCGGACCAACTATCTAGCTGGGCCTCAGCCCCGACCCTCGCGAATCCGAGCTAACCAGGCTTGGGCCTCGCGGAACTCCCCATCGGCCACTCCTCGGCGGATCGCGGGGGCACGGCCATCGATCCGGGGGTAGGAGCCCAGATAGCGCACCTCTGCGCACACCCTGCGCAAGCCCATCAGCGCCTCGCCGACCCTTGCGTCGTCAAGGTGACCCTCGGCGTCCACCGAGAAAAAGTAGTCGCCCATGCCGCCGCCGGTCGGCCTGCTCTCGATCCGGGTGAGGTTGACCCCGCGCACCGCAAACTCGGTGAGGATCTCAAGCAGCGCACCCGGGTGGTCCTCGCCCATGAAGAGCACCAACGACGTCTTGTCGGCCCCCGTTGCCGGCTGCGGCGCCTGCGGGGCGCTGATCAGGACGAAGCGGGTCTCAGCTGGGCGGTCGCCGATGTCGGACGCCAGCTGGTCGAGGCCGTACACCTCCGCAGCCAAGGGGGCGGCGATCGCCGCATCATTCACGTCGTCGGCCACCATCGATGCGGCCATGGCCGTCGACGGCGCGAATGTCACGGGCACATCGGGCATGCGTTCGGCCAGCCAACGGCGGCACTGGGCGTGGGCGTGCGGGTGAGTTGCGACGCCGGTGATCTGGTCGATTGTCGTGCCCGACTTCACCATCAGTGAGAAAGAGACAGGTACCTGCGCCTCGGCAATGATCGCCAGGCCTGGACCGCCGGCAAGGGCGTCGATCGTGGCCGTCACCGACCCCTCGACCGAGTTCTCGAGCGGCACCATCGCTCCCAGCACCTCGCCAGAGCGGACCGCATCGACAGCGGCGTCCACGGTGGCGTAGGGCGCCAGCTCGGCAGCACGACCATCAAGCCACTGCAGCAACGCCGCCTCGGTGAAGGTTCCTGCCGGACCAAGGAAGCCGTAGCGGGGTTGACCGAGTTCAGAAGACACGGCGGGCAGCCTATTGCAGGACGAGTTGGTGGCCGGCTACGAGCGTGGGTGGCTGGCCCTGGCGTAGTCGATGACCTGCACCTCTTCTGGCGACAGGTCCGCCTCGCTGACGCCGCCCTTCACACCTTTGGCGTACGTGCGCGTCTCGGAGCGCCCGTTGATCGAGCTGATGACCACGCCGTCGCCGGCATCGTCGAGCAATGCCGCCGAGAAGGACATCCGGCCCCCCATGTCATTGAAGGCGTCGTAGCGCACGACGGCGACGTGTCTGATCGCATCAGCGAGGTCGACGCGTAGGGAGTCGACCGACGAGCTGAGGGACGCAACCTCCGCGCACATCTGCGTGACGCCGTCGTTCTGGCGACTGACGGCGTCCATGAAGGACTGGCCATCGTCGCCGGCCTGCAAGATCACGTACTGGCGGCGCAGTCGCTTGACGCGTAGCGCCAGGATCACCACAAGAACGAGACCAATGAGCGCAACGGCAGCCGCTGCGATCGCGATGATGGCTACCAGGTCGGGATCGAGGCCAAGCGAAGTCACGGCGGTCCCAGATGTCGGGGGAGGGGAGCCCCAGGCTAGCGATGCCGTGACGGTTGCCTACCTGCGGTCGGCACTATCGTCCACGTCGTGAACCTGACCGCGTTCTTCGTCACATTGGCGTTGATCATCCCAGCCGAGCTACCGGACAAGACACTCATCGCGACATTGGTGCTCTCGACGCGGTTTCGGCCAGTCGTCGTCTGGCTTGGCGTGAGCGCCGCATTCGCAGTGCAGACCACCATCGCCGTGGCCGCCGGCCAAGTTCTCACGTTGCTGCCCGAGACCCCGGTCTTGCTCGTGACTGCCAGCCTCTTCGCGCTCGGGTCGGTGCTGATGTTCCGCGGGGCCGGCGACGGCGACCCGCACGAGGACGAGGTCGAAGAGACTGAAGCGGTGGACGCCGTGGTGCGCCGGGGTCACGGCCGCGCGTTCACGGTGTCGTTCCTGGTGCTCTTCGCCGCCGAGTGGGGCGACTTGTCTCAGCTGACCACGGCGAGCTTGTCGGCCAAGTACGACGCCCCCGTCGCGGTGTGGCTCGGGGCATGGCTGGCGTTGAGCCTGGTAGCCGGAGTGGCGGCCCTGGCGGGGCGATGGCTGGTCACCCGGGTGCGATTCGCGGTAGTGCGACGAATCTCGGGAACCTTGTTGGGTCTGCTGGCCGCCGTGACCCTGGCCGAGGCCGCCGGCGTCTGGTGACGTCGACAACGTGCGAACGGGTATCTGCTTCAGATTTCGCGGCCAAACGCCAGTTCAAAGAGCGAATTTGAAGGTCCGAACGTCACCGACGGGGGATACAGCGACGTTCGGACCTGTCCTACTGTGCCCACGCCTCACGCGCGAACGCAACCTCATCCCACGGGGTTGACCAAATCTTGACGAACGAGCATTCAGCATCAAGTCGGACCCGAATCACGGTGCCGCCGACGGTCAGCGTCGAGCCGCTTCGCCAGCCCTAGTGCACGGTTAGCTGCCGTGCCCTCAGTGACTCGCGGGCCCGGCGCTCTGCGCCCGTCAAAGAGGTCTGATCAGCCAGCGCCTCATCGAGGCGGCCGCGAAAGCCCGCAGCGGCGTCCTCGACCTCGTCGACCTCAGTGCCTTCTGGCAGGTCCCACACCGGAACCACCAGGCCGCTGGCCCTGAACGACCCCAAGTAGCGGGTGCCTTTGGCCAACTCGAGACCGGAGTCGACCTGAAGCTTGGCCAAGGCGTCCACCAGCGGCGTTTCGTCCTCGGGCAGCACCCAGCGCACCTGGCGACGTTCGCCGAGCTGCATCCAGTACGCGCCGTCGACCGCAGCCAGTCGGGCGGTAGGCGTTGCGACCTCGTTGGCGCGTTCGAGCCCAGCCTTCGTACTCTCATCAGCTGAGTCGACGTCTTCGATCCAGAAGTCGAAGCGCTGGTGGACGAGCACCTCGAGCGGCTGGTCGATGTCTACCAGGTCAGCGAGCTGAGGGGCGTCCGCCGGCAAGGGCCGCGGCGGAACCGGGTTTCCAGGCTCGGCACTTAGGGCGCGTTGCAGCGCGTCGGCGATGTCGCGCGCGACGTCCCCCGACGATGTTTGAGTTTGTGCAGCCAGCATCACGTCACCGTTTTCGCGCACCAACGCCGGCCACGCCATCGGCAGCAGAGTGCAGAGAGTGACCGAACGATCTGAGCCCCTCGACGTCAGGGTTGCGGTGGCGGCCGGAATGAGGTCGTGCATCGCGACCCAGTCGGCTTCGGACGCCATGCCCGCGAACGGCCGCACCACCCGATGCTGGGTGGCAGCTGCCTTGCCGTGACACGCCTTGTAGCGACGTCCGCTGCCGCAGGGGCACGACTCGCGCCCGCCGACGACCGGGACGTCGGCGTCAAGGTCTGGCTGAATACTGGTGTTTCTCGCGCGTTTGCTCACGGTGACGACCCTAGTGAGGCAGCGGCTCCTCAATCGCGGCGAGCCCATAAGACACTCAGCCGCCGCTACGACTGCGCCAACACCAGCGCATCCACCTGCGCGCGAACCTCACGCGGACGGTTGGTGATGATCGCGTCGACGCCCATTCGATAGACGAGCTCTACGTCGTCCGGATCATCGACAGTCCACACGAAGACGCGCGCGCCGGCATCGCGCACTCGCTGCACGTAGTGGGGGTGCTTCTTGACGATCGGCAGTCCCGGCCCCGCGATGCGGACGCCCTTCGGCAGCATGCCCGTGCGGTACGCCACAGGGACGCGCTCCATCAAGCTGACTAGCGGCACCCCCGGGGCAAGCCGGCGGACGCGGCGCAGTGCCACTTCACTGAAACTCATCACCGATACTTGCGCCTGATCAGGTGGCACCCAGCCGTCGAGCCCGAACCGCCTGAGCGTCTCAACAAGGCGACGTTCGACGAGGCCCGCATACCTCGTCGGATGCTTGGTCTCGACCAGGAGCTGCACCTGCTGCGGTGAGTCAACGATAAGTCCGAGCAGCCGTTCGAGGGTGAGCACCTGCGACTGATCGTCGCTCACCTGGTCCGGTGCCTCGACGGCTCCGGCCGCCTGTTGCCAACCGCCGAAGTCAAGTGATTCGAGGTCGGCCAGCTCGAGCGTCGACAGCACTCCTTCGCCGTTCGATGTGCGGTCGATACGTCGGTCGTGGACGCAGACGAGGTGGCCGTCCGCGGTAAGCCGAACGTCTGCTTCGAGGCCGTCGGCTCCATCGTCGATGGCCTGCACGTAGGCCGCCAACGTGTGTTCCGGCATGTGCTCGGACGCACCCCGGTGCGCGATGACAAGCGGGCGGTGTGGAGTGGCCGGCGCATTCATGAGGACGTCATCGTGGCAGTGGATCGTGTCTCGGTGGTGAACAGCACGCCCGGGTTCATCAGATGCTGGGGGTCAACGGCGTCCTTGATCGCGCGCATCGCCTGGATCTCCGCAGCTTCACGCGCGAGGTGCAAGTAGGCAGGTTTATCTCTGCCCACCCCGTGCTCTGAGCTGATGCTGCCGCCCCGTTCGGCAACGACTGCCAGCACGGCCTCCGTCGGCCCGTGGTCACGTGGTTTGGGGCCGCTCACCTGAATGTGCACGTTGCCTTCGGCGAGGTGTCCGAACGTGAAGACCCGGTGTGGGTGTACCAGGTGGGGAAGGTCGGCGAGAAAGCCGTCGAGCTGCTCGGACGCGAGCGCGATGTCGAGGGAATGGCCCGTGCCAAGCGTGGCCGCGGCCTCTGACTGCCGTTCGCGGTACGCCCACAGACGCCGATCGACGGCCGCATCTGCATCCTCTGGCAGCAGCGGAGTGCCAGTTGTCTCGATGAGCAGGTAGTACGGCCAACGTCCGACCAGTGGATGTGGAAGACCGGCAACCTCGCAGACCAGCAGCATCCCGGCGTCGTCGATGTACTCCGCCGCCAACAACTCATCTCGCTTCGCAACCGCGCCAGCGGTGAGTGCCGCAGCTTCACGCAGCGAGGCGACGCCGACGAGTGCAGTCGTCCGGTCAGTCGGCAGTGGGTCATGCAGGCGCACGCACACTGCGGTGATGATGGCGAGCGTTCCTTCGCTGCCGACGAGAAGCTGCGAGAGGTCGTACCCCGCCGAGTCCTTGGGCAGCGCGTTCGTGCGGTCGACGATTGATCCGTCTGCAAGCACTGCTTCGACGCCCACGACCTGGGCTCGCGTATCGCCGTAGCGCACCACACGGACGCCACCGGCATTGGTCGCGACAGTGCCGCCGATCGTCGCCGAGTCGCGCGAGGCGAGGTCGACGCCATACATCAGACCGCTCTCGGCAGCGAGGGCGTGCACCTGCGCCACGGCCAGTCCGGCTCCGATGGTGACCTGACGGCGTACGCGGTCGACGGGGCAGTGAGTGGTGAGGCGTCCTGTCGAGACGATGACGGCGTCCGACGTGGCGGGCACCGAGCCGCCGACCAGCCCCGTGTTCCCCCCTTGAGGAACGATGGGGACCCCATCTACTGCGCACGCGCGCACCGCGGATGCGACCTGCTGTGTTGACTTCGGACGCACCACAGCGAGCGGGGTGACGGACCACCGACCGGTCCAGTCGGTGCCGTAGGGGCGGGTGATGTCGGGGTCGACGTGGACATGGTCGACGCCGACGGCGTCACGTAGTCGGTCAAGCACACTCACGCGTCGCAGCCTAGCCATCACCCGGCGAAGAAGTTGGGGCGTTCTGCATCCACGCTGACCGGTCAGGGCGAAGAACGGGCATCTGAAAACCCCTCGTTCATGGGAGTCACAATGCGTGTTCTGCAACGGCTGGCCGTCTTCGCCAGCGCCGGAGCCTTGGCCGCCGGTCGCAGCATCGTCCCCGCTCAAGCAGCGTCTGACGCGACCATTCCGATCTCGGGCGGCGTGACCTCAGTGACTGTGAACCCAGCGGTGACGCAGGCGCTGCTGAAGAACCGGATCCTGCCGTACGCCACCGATGCCAAGACCTCGGTGAAGTGGACGGAGCAAGGCCCGACCGTCAAGTACGGGTTCCCGATCACGTCAGACAGCTCCGTCACGGCCGCCGGGAACCCGCTGTCGTTGACCGGTGGCGACATCACCCACACCGGTGGCGTGCGGTTCGTGAACCTGCGCAACTTCAAGGCGCTGAAGGTCAGCGACTTCGATATTCGCCTCGGCGAGGGTCTGCTCTACGCCACCAAGGTGAACAACCAACCAGCCGAGGTACCGATCTTCACGGTCATCCCCACCTCGCTCGAGCCCAAGCTCACCAAGGGCGGCTTCGCGGTGCTCACCGGCGTCCGCCTTGAACTCACCGCGGAGGCGGCGGACGCGCTCAACACCACGCTGAACACCAGCGTGTTCTCGGCGGGGCTGCCGTTCGGCACCGCCAAGGTGCGCGCCGCGCTCTAGGTGGTGGCCCTATCCCCTGGGGCTACCCCTGCCACTGATCGGAGCGTTTCGGTCACAACGGCGTCCACCCCCGGATCCGGCGCCGACTGAGACGCTCCGATCACGCGCTACTTCAGCAGGCGCGACATGCGCCGGTCGGCGAGCGGCTTGCCGCCGGTTTGGCAGGTGGCGCAGTACTGCAACGACGAATCGGCGAACGACACCTCGCGGACGACGTCGCCGCACTCCGGGCATTCCGCGCCGGTCCTCCCGTGGACGCGCATGGCCGCCCGCTTGTCGTCCTTCAGCTCAGCGGCCGGCAGCCCCATCGAGCGGCTCACGGCGTCGCGCAATGTCGATCCGATCGCCTCGAACAGCCGGTCGCGCCCCTCGTCGTCGAGGCGTCCAGCCAACGCGAACGGTGACAGCCGCGCGACGTGCAAGATCTCGTCGCTGTAGGCGTTGCCGATCCCGGCGATGACCGACTGGCTGCGCAACATTCCCTTGAGCTGGGTGCGCGCGTGGTCGTCGAGCAGCGTCTCGAAGGCGGCGCGGTCGAGCGTGAGCGGGTCAGGTCCGAGTCGGGCGACGCCTGGAACGTCGGCCACGTCGCGGACGACGTAGACCGCCAGCTTCTTCTTGGTGCCGGCTTCGGTGAAGTCGAGGCCCGATCCGTCGTCCAGGTGAACGCGCAGCACGATGGGGCCTTTGCCCGGCTTCAGCGGAGTCGTCGGCAGCGACTCGCGCCAACGCACCCATCCGGCACGGGCCAAGTGCACGACCAGGTGCAGGCCGTCGACGTCCACATCGATGAACTTGCCGCGCCGGCTCACGTCGGTGACGGTAAGGCCGCCTAATGATGTGACGGGCGGGTCGTACGTCTTGAGAGCTGCGATGCCGGCGACGTCGACACCCGCCACGACGCGTCCGACCAGCCGTTCGCAAAGGAACCCGACGAGGGCTTCGACTTCGGGCATCTCGGGCACGCAGCCATTGTGACGGACGCGCATGACTGCGGCGATGACTACGTCATTGGGACGCAACGTGACGTTGCCCCCGAAGACCTTGGGGGTTTTCGTTTCTTTGAAACCTACGGTACCGTAACTTGCACATGACGAGCGTTCCAGACCTCGAGCCGGCAACCCGCGCAGCCCAGCTCCCCCCGGTCATCCAAGGCGGGATGGGTGTTGGCGTCTCCAGTTGGCGGCTCGCCCGCACCGTTGCCCAAAGCGGGGGCCTCGGCGTCATCAGCGGCGTCGCCTCAGACCTGTTGGTCGCCCGGTGGCTTCAGGACGGCGATCAGGGGGGCCACGTCCACGCGGCGATGGCCGAGTACCCCGACCAAGACTTCGTCGCCGCCACCCTCAAACGCTTCTACCGGCCAGACGGACGCAAACCCGGCGCCGCGTACCGCCCCATTCCCCGGCTCGACCACCACCAGCGCCTCGACGCCGTCCGCCTCGCGGTGCTCGGTGCATACACCCAGGTGCGCATGGCGAAGAACGGCCACGACGGGCCGGTCGGTATCAACCTGCTCGAGAAGATCCAGCTTTGGTCGCCAGCCACGCTGTACGGCGCGATGCTGGCCGACGTCGACGTTGTGCTGGTGGGCGCCGGACTACCGACTCACATCCCGCGTCTGCTTAACAGCTTCGCCAATGGACGCGAGATCTCGCTGCCGATCGACGTCGCCGGCTCTGAGTCAGCAGACGAGCTCGTCATCACGCTCGACCCGAAGACCGTCGTTCCCCAGGCTCCCGACACCTTGCGGCGACCGGTCTTCCTCGCCATCATCTCGGCGCATATTCTTGGCGCCTACCTGGCACGTGACGACAGCACCAAGCCCGACGGTTTCGTCGTCGAAGGCCCAACGGCCGGAGGCCACAACGCGCCGCCCCGACGCAACGAGCTCGACGAGGGCGGCGAGCCCATCTACGGCCCGCGCGACGTCGTCGACCTCGACAAGCTGATGAAGGTCGGACTGCCCTACTGGCTGGCCGGCGGGCAAGCCTCGCCCAAACATGTGGTCGCCGCGCGCGCAGGTGGCGCTCAAGGCGTCCAGATCGGCACGGTCTTCGCCCTGTGCACCGAGTCCGGGATCACAACGCCGCTTCGCACCGCGCTGCGCCAATCGCTGGACGCCGGCACCGCAGAAGTCCGTACCGATCCGCGGGCCAGCCCCACCGGCTTCCCGTTCAAGGTCGTGCAAATGCCCGGCACCATTGCTGACCCTGAGGTCTCGGCTGCTCGTGACCGCATCTGCGATCTCGGCTATCTGCGCACGCCTTACCGCCGCGAGGACGGAACGGTCGGGCAACGCTGTCCGTCCGAACCCATCGACGCCTACGTGCGCAAAGGCGGAACGGTCGAAGAGACCGAGGGGCGCAAGTGCCTCTGCAACGGCTTGATGGCGTCAGCCGGCGTTCCGCAGATGCGTCCAGACGCGGTGGTCGAGCCGCCGCTTCTCACCCTCGGGCAAGACCTCGAGGCAGTGCACGCGCTGCTCGAGATGTTCCCCGACGGCTGGTCGGCGTCCGACGTCATGACCTGGCTGCTCTCTGAGCTCGACGCTTCTGCCTAGGTCAGACTGATCCGGGCCGCACCAACGACATCTCGACGGCCTCTTCATACAGCTCGTCACGGACGTCGGGGTGGGCCGCGTGGTCAATCAAGTTCAGGGCCTGCTCCTCCTGCGAGTATCCCCAGATCGACGCAACTCCGTTCTCGGTGACGACCGCGCTATGTTGAAACGACGTCACGGGTTCGTCGACCAGCGGGACGATCGTCGACACGTCCGCCTTCGGATGCCACGACCGCATGGCGATCAGAGCCTGTCCCCCTGGTGAGTGCAGCGCGCCGACCACGAAGTCGGTCTGCCCACCGAACCCCGAGTAGATCCGGCTGCCGATTCGTGAGGCGTTCGCCTGGCCGAACAGGTCTACTTGAAGCGCGGCGTTCACCGAGACCATCTGGGGCCGCGCCGAGATGTGCGCAGGGTTGTTGGTGGTCTCGGTGCGCAACAACTGAACCGCAGGATTCTGATCTACCCAGTCGTACAGCTGCTGCGAACCGAACACGAACGACGCAACGACCGGCTCGTCTGGGTCGAGCGCGCCCTCCGCCAGCAGAGTGAGCACGCCGTCGCTCACCATCTCTGACCAGATCTTGAGACCTCGCCGATTCACCACGCCGGGCAGCGTCGCATCGGGGACGGCACCGATACCGAGCTGCAGCGTGGCGCCATCAGGAACGCGGTCCGCAACGCGCTCCCCGATCGACGCCGACACCTCATCGATCACTGGCGGGCGAAGGTCCACCAGCGGTACGTCCGCCTCGACCAGGTAGTCAAAGTCATCGACTGCATATTCACCATCGCCGAACGTGTAGGGCATGTGCTGGTTCACCTGGGCGATCAGCAGCCCGCCAGCGGCGCGGCATTGCTCGATCGCTGACGGCAGGACGTTCACCTCAGCGCCTAGTGACACCTTGCCGTCGACCACCCGTGAGGTATGCACGACGACGACGTCTGGGCGCAGCCGTTCCCGAAAGAGCACCGGCACCAGCGACAATCGCGCCGGTACGTAGCGCAGCCGCGCGCTTCTGCGCATGCCTGGCCCCACGAAGCAGGTTTCGAGCGTGATGCCGTCGCGATCGGGCATCCCGGATTGCGCGTTGAGCGCCCACAGCGTGAACTCGGCGACTTCGGCGTCCAGAGCGGCCACCATCGCATGCGGTGTCGCATGGTTGCCACTGACCACAATCCGCGGCACTGGCCCGCGACCTTGAACCGCTTGAGCGGCCTGCGCCGCGCTCACCCATTTCACGGCTTCACCCTAAACAGCCACAGAGTTCACCCACATGGCGGAACACATCCGGCCCTTGCACTCCGATGACTCTTGTGAACGGCGGGGCCGGTGCCACACGAGGGGGTGGCATCGACCGCGCCGTTCCTCGTTGTAGTCACGACATGAGCCCCCTACATGAGCCCAGGGTGCGGCAGCAGGCGCTTCGGGTCGATCAGACCGGGCTCAGTGGCGCAGTAGATGTCGAGCTCGACGACGCGCCAGCCCGACTCGACTGCCATCGGCACCACGTCACTCTCGCCAGGAACCGCCACCAGGACGTCATCGCCGCACCATCGGGCGGCCGCTGCAAACGCGTGGCCAGCACCGGCCGGATCACCGAAGGCGAGCCTCCCCAGGGATCGCACACCTCGGCTGTTCACGGCACATCCCACTGCCACTGGAACCGTGCCGTCCAGGACCGCGAAGGTCTTCGCCTCCGGGCGCCGCGACCAATATCCGTACTCGACTCGTCGATCCCATCCCAGCCATCCGGACTCGTGGTCGGCTGCCGCCTCTGCATCGCACGGCTCGACCACGAAAGAGCTGACCGGCAGCCTTTCGGGGGCGCCGTGCAGGTAAAGCAGCGGCCAACGCGGGGTCATCCCTGCACGTACATAGAGCGGGAGTGCCGCGGGATGTAGCGATGAGAAGGTCTGCCGTGGCGACGCGCTGCCGTTCCACACCGCGTCGAGCAGCTGGCGTCCGACATGTTGGCCCCGCACATCTTGATGCACGAAGAGATCGCTGAGATGTTGCGAGCCGTCGACATCGATCGCCGCGGCGTAGCCGAGCAGGATCTCGGACGCCTCGGCGACTACGACGCGTCCATGCTGCAGCAGATGTCGGCAGTAGGTGTCGTCGAAGTCGGCGCCGTCATGGGGTGGGTCGATGATCGCCGCAATGTCGTTGAGCGCGTCCAGATCGTCGAGGCTAGCCGAGCGAATGTCCACAATCACAGCCTACGAGCAGCGCAACTGCGGCTCTAGATGGCGAGACCGGCCACCATCATGACGACCACGATCACCCCGAGGCCGACCCACAGGAAGAGATCGGTGCCACCACGCACCATCCAGCCCGCGGCGTCCAGGAAGCGGTTGCCTTCGAGAAATCCCAGTCGGTTTCCGATCCGCCACCACGAGATGTTGATCACCAGCACCATGGTGCCGATCACGAGGCAGTAGAGGCACACCGCGCTGATCACGAAGGCGGTCTGGGCAAGGAACCACACGGTGAACGCAGCCATGAAGCCGGCGAAGAAGGTGGCGACCGCCCACGCGGCCTTCGACAACTGGGCGCCGAGGACGCCAGCACCGGCTACACCAAGGGTCAGGGCGAACACACTCAGCCCGATCGCCGAGTTGGGGATCGGCCCGAACACACTCGACTGCCACGAGGTGAGAACGTTGCCGCATGAGAACGTGCCGTTGATGTCGCACAGTAGATCGGCGTCGGCGTTCTCGGCCAACGCCACCCGCTCGACGATCTGGATGATTGTCGAGGCCATACCGACGACCGCGGCCAATGCGACGACACCGAACCAGGCCCGGGCACCGCTGCCCACGGTATGACCAGCGGTCGAGTCAGCGCGCAAGTCACTCATACCCTGATCATCGGTGCCCGCTCACCGTCGCCCCACGGCCAAAGGTCCCTTCGACGTCAGAGCCCTGCGGACGCCGACCCGCCAAGCCCCACCTGACCGACGAGCGCCACTCGGTAGTCCACACCTCGACGCGGAACGAACGACAACGTGAACCGACCGAGAGGACGCGTCACGGCCGTGACATCTGTGGATCGGAACTTGGCGCCTCCCACAGCGCGCCGCTGCAACGTCACCGTCACACCGCCGATCCCGACGGCGTCGGAGGGCGAGATCGATCGACCCCGCACCTCAGAGATCGTGCGCGGCGTGATGGAGGTAGCGGCGCGCACCCACGTTTGCGTTCCGGTCAGGTTCACCTCGCTGACCGGACCCTCCCTGCCCAATGTGCCAATGGCGTAGACCGAGGCGACATAGTCCTCGCCGGGGACCAGTCCCGTCACTCCTGCCGATGACCGCCCAGTCGCTGCGGCAACAACTTCTGCCTCGCTTGCCCCTGCCTCGACGACCGAGTACGCATAGCCACCGCTGGGAACACCTGTCAATGGTTCCACCCAATTCAGCTTTGCGCGTCCGTATAGGCCGATCACCGACAGATCCTGCACTGCGCTTGGTGGCGGGACAGGGAAGACCTCGTACCCGGTGCTCCACTCCGACCATCCAGCGCTGTTCCGTGCCCGCATCCGGATCGTGTAAGTCTCCGTGACATCAGGCAAGACGTCCGAGGTCCACGAGCAACAGTCGACCTCGCCGGAGGTCATCGACTCACCAACGCCGGAAAGCTCAACCTCGTAGGTGCTAGCCGGATCATCGACCGGGACGGTCACTTCGTCCCACTCCACGACGATCGTGGGCTGATCAGCCCAGTTGGCAGTGAAGCTCGGGGGGAGAAGAACTGCCGGTGCACTCGGCGTGAACGGATCACTCCAGTCCGACCACTCTCCCCACCCCAAGCTGGTGTTCGCCGCCACCCGAAAGTCGTACTCAGTCTCGTTGACGAGGCCGTTGACCTGAAGCGACGGCGGGGCATCGGCGCCGGCCCCGAAGGACCCATACTCATCGACGCCGTCCGGACTTCGTACTTCGACCGCGTATGCCGTGATGGGCAGCCCGTACCCATTCGACGGCGCCCACGCCAGGTCTGCCGAACCGTCGCCCGGTATGGCCTGCAGCGAATCCGGTGCCGTGGGGGGTGCGGAGCCGGCCGAGCGGCGCAGAGTGTTTGACACGACCGACTCGCCAGCGCCGGTCCGAGCCACCGCTGTGAGGTCGTACGAGGCACCGGGCACAAGACCGCCAATGACCTCCGAGCAGCGGCTCTGCCCGTTGTGAGTCACGGTCACGGGATCGCCACCCGCGACCGGTGTTGCGGTCAAGGAGTAGGTGAGAATCGGGAGTCCGTTGCCAACCGATCGAGAGCACACCACGGCAATTTCACCGGCCAGTGGCCCGCCCATCGTGTTCTCGGTAATCCGCGGTGCCGACGGCGCCGCAGGCTCGGTCGCCTCAAGCGCGAACCACACATCGTCGAGGAGCGGCGCGTCTGAATGGAGTTCGTAGCCGGTGGTCTGGTTCGCCGCGAGGACCCGAGCGCTCAAGGCGTAATAGACACCGTCGACTGGCCACGTCCGAGGCAACTCATAGCTGCCGGACGCCTGACTCTGCGTCGACCAAGAGACGGGCCAGGTCTCTCCGGAGGCCTCGTTGTACAGGTCGACCTCGATCGTCTCGGCGCCACCTGAGGCGGACCAGTCGATGACGGCGTCGAAGTTGAGGCTTGGAACTGAGTGGGCAGTCACCGACAGCGAACCGATCGTCGGTGAGTCGGCGGCTGACGCCGAGCCAAGCAACGGAACTGTCAGCGCCACCGATAATGCGGCAACGGCGCTCGCTCGCAGAATGTTCATGCCCCCCCGAGTCCCCCTCAACGTAATCCGGAAGACCGAGGGTACTAGCCAACCGTCGATTCTTCGGTCGCCGCGGAAGGTGTCACACGAATGGGCGCGTCCCGACGCGCGACGGCTCCCCGGTGCTCCCTCAGTTGGGGCCAATTGGTATCCCGACAATGACGTGGCACCTGCTGGTGAGCGCGACGACAGCGGCCACAGTGGCCCTGACGGGTTGCACCCGCCTCGGCGAAAGGACCGCTGGCCTGGGGCGTCGCACGCACACGCCGTCCGCTCCAATGAAGAGTTAGGCACGGTTTTTTGGCGCTGAGCGGGCTAAAACCGTGACTGTCTCTTCATTCACCGCTCGGCGTCGACC
>JBDTTS010000023.1:0-15028 GCA_039930525.1 Actinomycetes bacterium
TGTCCCGTGACCTCGACGAGCTCGCGCAAAACCGGACGACTCATGTCTCCGAGCTCAAGTTCGGCCACTGCCGTGGCCGCCAGGCGCGCCAGCGCCGGTCCGAGCAAAAAGCCGCCGTCGGCCCGGCGCACCAGACCCCGCCGCTCCAGGCTGGCCATGAGACGCGAGACCGTCGCCTTGTGGACGGCGAGGTGCTGAGAGAGCTCGGTCACCCCCACGGGACGGCCGGCGTCGGCGAGTGCCTCCAGGGCGTCGGCGATCCGATCGACGGACTGAGTGGCACGCACACGTTCTCCTGCCCACGCTCGCTTGTTGTTGGAGCCCCGTCGACTCAGAGTAGGAGGGTCTGGCGAATTTCGGCGTCGAGTAGGCCGTTGGATACCAAAAGGTGACATCCCGGTGTCGGCGCACCGCCTTCGAGCCGGGTCAGCGATCCCCCCGCCTCCGAAACGATGACGCTCGTAGCGGCCCAGTCCCACTCGTAGCACGGACCTTGTTCGACAAGGGCGTCGGCCGCCCCCCGGGCCACCAGCAGATGCGCCCAGCCGTCGCCGATACCTCGCGTCACGCGCGAGCCCTCGGAAACACGCGTGATGGCGCGCAGCCCGGTCTTACGGATGAACTCCTCAAGCGGCGCATGGAGAACAAGAGCTTCGCTCATGTCCCGCACTTCTGACACCCGGATCGGTTGGTCGTTGCAGAACGCGCCACCCCCACGGACTGCCTGGTAGCGCTCCCCCAGAGCCGGAGCGTCGGCGACACCGACGACGACCTCGTCGTCGACCTTCAGTCCGATGAGCGTGCTCCACAGCGGGATACCTTCGGCAAACATTTGGGTACCGTCGATGGGGTCAACGACCCACGTACGCCCGCTCGTGCCTGGAGTATCACCGGCCTCTTCACCACAGACCCCGTCGGCCGGACGTTCTCGGCGAAGGATGTCGCGGATGACGTCTTCTGCCGCCGCATCGACTTCAGTGACTGGAGTCGCATCGGCCTTTAACCGCACGACCTGGCGGCCACCGAATGCTCGCCGCGTGACCTCGGCGGCTGCGTCGGCCAGGGCGAGGGCCAGCGATAGGTCGGCAGCCAGCGGATGGTCAGCGGGAAGGCAACGACCCGCATTCGCGGCTGGTACGACCTTGGACGGCTCCACACCGCGGGAGCGTAGCGCGCCGAGTCGACGCTTGGTCCGCTTCAGGTGGTGGACCCGGCAAGCCGAGGGTAGAGAGAACGATCACTTTGCGTCACAATGTGGCTTGCGGGTTCAAGGGGGATGAATGGTGAGCGGGGCTCAGTGGTGAGCGGCGGGCCGTCCTGGTCTGCCCGCGTTTTGGCCCTGCCCCCTGGGGTTCACGGTGTCCAGCGACGCCGTGCGCAGACGCTGCTGGGTGTCGCGACAGCGGTGGCGGTCGCTGCCGTCCCGGTCGCGATCTTCGTCGCGGTGGCTCTTCCCGAGCCCGCCAAGAATGTCCCGGTCGTTCTGATTGGTCTGCTCTTCTACGCCGTCATCCGTCTACTCGTCGCCCGCTCACTGTTCACCTTTGCCGCCTGGGTCTTCCTGGGCTACTTCGTGCTGGTACCCGTCAACGGAATCCTGCAGGGGGCAGCGCCGGCACCCGTTGACGTACTCTTCATCCCGCTCATTCCCGTGATGGCAGCAGTGCTGCTGCCGGCGCGCCACGTCTTGGTAGCCATCGGAGTAGCGCTCATCGACCTCGCGATCGTTAGTCAGACCGCGAACGCCGGCGAGGTGGGCATCGCCGACCTGACCACGTACGCAGTGATTCTGCTGGCCACCCTAGGAGCGGCGTCACTCGTCCTCACCCTTGTTGTCGACGGCGCCTTCGACGATGTGTCGACCACTCGAATCGAAGCGCAGCGACTGGCCGATGAGCTGCAGGTGGCCAACGACGATCTTGAGGAGCGCGTGCGGTCTCGAACCACCGAGCTCGCCGATGCTCTGCAACGCGAGCAAAGACTTAGCGCCCAGTTGGCCGAACTCTCGCTTCGCGACTCCCTCACCGGTCTGCACAACCGGCGTCACATGGACGAGACCCTTGACCGGATGTTTCGGTACGCGCTGCGCAGCGAGCACCCACTGAGCATTGCCATCATCGACCTGGACGACTTCAAGCAGGTCAACGACCGGCACACCCATCTGGTCGGTGATCAGGTGCTACGCCACTCGGCCGCAGTCCTAGCTGGTGCCATTCGAGGTTCCGACGAACTGGTCCGGATGGGCGGCGAGGAGTTTGCCCTGCTGATGCCTGGGACGTCGGCAGAAGAGGCGTTGACCGTGTGTGAGCGCATGCGGGTGTCCTTGCAGACTCATCCGTGGGACTCCGTTGTGAGGGGAATCGCCGTGACGGCCAGTTTTGGGGTGGCGACGACAGGCACAGCCAACGAGGTTGCTGAGTTGCTGCGCGAAGCAGATCAGCAGCTGCTCCTTGCCAAACGCACTGGAAAGAACCGGGTGCTGTGCACCAACGCCGGAGTGGCATAGGCCATAGCAAGAGAGGGCCCAGGGTCTTCGTGATCCCGCGATCACTCCGCGCCGCGGCGAATCAGTGCGAGATACATCGCGTCGGTGTGATGTAAGTGCGGCCATAGCTGCACATCGAAGCTGGACCCAAGGTCTGGCATCCCGGAGGGGAGTTGCTCGCGAGCATCGATCAACAGCGAACCGGGGTGCGTTTTCAGCGCAGACGCCACCACCTCTGACGTCTCGGCCTGCAGTGGCGAACATGTGACGTAGCCGACGACGCCGCCAGGACGCACGAGCCTGAGCGCACCCTCAAGGAGCCGACGCTGACCGGTCACCAAGCCAGCAACGTCCGACGGTTGCTTGCGCCACCGCGCCTCCGGACGTCGCCGAAGGGCCCCCGCGCCAGAGCACGGCGCGTCAAGCAGCACCCGGTCGAAGACCCCTTCGCTCTCTAGCAGCCGCGCTGGATCGGCCGCGTCGACCGTGCGGACCGCAACCTTCGGTCCGACCGCCTGTTGCACGAGGCGGGCGCGATGCGGAAGGAGCTCCCAGGCCTCGAGCGACGCATTCGCCGCCGCGCCGAGCGCCGCGAGCAACGCCGCCTTACCCCCGGGGCCAGCACACATGTCGAGCCAGCGTTCCGGTGCTGCTCCTGAATCGATGTCGGCTGAAACAAGCGCCGCGGCCACCAGCTGACTGCCCTCGTCCTGCACCCCGGCCCGATGCTCGCGCACCGCCGGGATCTTGCCTGGGTCACCGCTCGGCCAGACCGCTGCGAACGGTGACCAGCGCCCGGGTATGCCTCCAGCTTCGAGTAGCTCCTCCACGCTGGAAAGGCCCGGTCGACTCGCCAGGGTGACCTTGGGTCGTTCATTGTCAGCAGCCAGCAGGGCGCTCACCTCAACCGCTGGGCGATCCTTTGCCACGAGCGCCCGAGTGAACTCATTGACCAACCAGTCGGGGTGCGCATAGCGCAGGCCCAGAATGTCAGTCGGCGACAGGCCACCGTCGGCGGCCAACGTCGCCACCCAATCGTCGTAGCTCCTTGTCGAAATCTGCCGTAGAACCGCGTTCACGAAGCCAGCTCGAGCGCGTCCGACTTGGGCGCTGGCCAGATCGACCGTCGCGGCTACCGCTGCGTGCGCAGGGACGTCCATGCCCAGCAGTTGGTGTGTGCCGAGGCGCAATAAATCTTGCAGGGGGCGATCCACCTGGGCCCAGGGTCGGTCGATACATGCGGTGGCGATGACATCGTAGGTGCCAGTGAATCGCAAAGTGCCATACGTCAGCTCAGTGGCGAAGGCTGCATCGCGCCCCGACACTCCCCGCGCCCGAAGCCGATCCGGAAGGTCAAGATTGGCGTAGGCACCGCTTTCGTGGACCGCGCGCAGGACTTCAAAAGCCACCCGCCGAGGATCTGCCTCCGGCACGGTCTTTGAGGCACTCACTCGAAGCACTCGCCGTCGACCAGGCGAGCCCCCCTGGCCCAGTCGGCAGCCTTCATCACGCGTCCACCGGCCGGCCGCACCTGAACCAGCTCGAGAGGCACCGATCCGGTGCCCACCAGCACCGCTCGCTTGGTGACGTGAACCCCCCCAGGGCCGAGCAGAGGCTCGTCGCAAGCGTCTGGCCCGCTGGGCGCTGGTGCCACGGCAAGCACGCCCACACGCACTGACTGCCGAAGGGTCCACGCGCCGGGGTGCGGCGTGCACGCCCGAATCCGGCGATCGATGGCCAGTGCCGGATCGGACCAGCGCACGCGCGCGTCGTCGGGTGTGAGCTTAGGAGCCAGGCTGACCCCTTCTGCCAGTTGCTCCACGGGCCGCACCTCGCCGTCCTCGATGCCATCGAGAGTCCGAGCCAGCAGGTCGGCACCCGTGACTGCGAGCCGGTCGAGCAGTTCTCCTGCGGTGTCTGCGGCACCGATCCCCTCGGTGACAGTGCCGAATACCGGACCAGTGTCGAGGCCCTCGGTCAGCCTGAAGGTGGTGGCGCCTGTCACGTCGTCACCGTGCAAAATCGCATGTTGAACCGGTGACGCACCCCGCCACGCGGGCAGCAACGAGAAATGCAGGTTGACCCATCCATGTTTCGGCAGTGCCAACAGCGGCTGTGGGACCAACCCACCGAATGCGACCACCGGGCAGCAGTCCGGCGCTAGTGATGACAGCAAATCGTAGACTTCCGGTGCGTGCAGACTTGGCGGCCGCAGGACCGGGATACCCAAAACGTCGGCGCGAACCGCAACCGGTGAAGGTGTCAGACCCCGACCCCTGCCGCTGCGTGCGTCGGGCCGAGTGACTACGGCCACCACCGAGTGTCGCGACTCCACCAATCGATCAAGGCTGACGCAGGCACCCTCGGGGGTTCCCGCAAAGACCAGACGCATAGTGGCTGCTGAACCTACAGCGCCAAGCCGCGGGTGGCATGAGGGCTGGCCTTGATCATGGGCGGCGCCGCACCGTCCCAGTCTGCCTCACGAATGGCCTTGAGCGCCGCCTTGCGCTGGTCAGGATCGAGTCGGTCAATGAAGAGCACCCCGTCGAGGTGGTCAGTCTCGTGCTGGACGCAGCGAGCGAGCAGTTCGGTTCCCTCGATGACCACCAGGTCTCCGTGCATGTTGAAACCCTTGGCCACCACGCCGTGGGCACGGCGACAATCGAACGTCAGCCCGGGCAGCGACAAGCACCCCTCTTCGCCGAACTGCTCGTCGTCAGTCAGGTCGAGCACGGGATTGATCAGGTGTCCAACCTCGTCGTCGACGTCGTATGTGAAAACGCGGAGTGAGACACCAATCTGTGGCGCAGCCAGCCCCAGCCCTGGAGCATCCAGCATCGTCTCGGTGAGGTCCTTGACGAGAGTGCGGAGCTCTTTGTCAAAATCGACAACCGGTTGGGCAGGCATCCGAAGCACGGGGTCGCCAAAGAGGCGGATCTCTTGGACTGACATGACCGAACTCCTGGCACGCGTGGACGATGGCGATGACAAGTACCAGTGTAGGTGGCGCCCCCTGTTGGCGAAGACCTGTGTTGGCGAAGACCCCTGGTTGGCGAAGACAGCGAGGTTAGCCGATGTGTGCTGGATCGATTCGCACCGTGACGCGGCCATGGTCTTTGCGGACGCTCCGTTCACCTTGCGCGGCCGCAAGGGCGGCAGCGAGATCGGCGCCCAGCCGGGCATCGACCCGAATGATGACCTGCTGGTCGTCAGACTCGCGCAGCTCAACGGGTCCGAGCTGTTCGGCACCGGGGGGCAGCGAACACCGGTTGAGCAAGTCCGTCAGGTCGTCGGGAAGACCGCGCAGGACCGCAATTCGCTGAGCCGGCGGCAAGCCAACGGCCGTTCGATCTGCCAGCTCCGCAGCTGCGAACTGAGCGGGGTCCCAGCGAACCAGGGCCTGAACCGGACGCACCGACGCCTCACCGACGAGAACCACGCGTCCGCCCTCGTCTGACCCACGCACCAGCGCAGCCGCAGCGAACCAACGACGGAGCGCCTCCTCAGAAGCCCGAAGATCGGCCCGCCCCAGCAGCGCCCAGGTATCGAGGAGCAGGGCGGCCGCGTAGCCGTGGGGTGCCAATGGCTCAGCGCCTGGAGTGGCGACGACCAACGCTGGCTGATCAGTGACGACATGCCGCACGGACTGCGCGTCAGATGTCAGAATCGGCGTGCCGGGAAAGGCCCGACCGAGCTCTTCGGCCGTCCGCTGCGCGCCCACGACGGCCGCCCGCAAACGCTCGCTGCCACACTCCGGACACTGCCACGCAGACGCGACCGCGGCACACCACGGGCACACCGGGGAGCCTCGGCCACCCAGCAACTGAAGGGGGCCCTGGCACGAGGGGCAGTGCGCCACGGTTCGGCAGCGCTCGCAGGACAGCCGGGGCAGATAGCCGGCTCGCGGAACTTGGACAAGAACCGGACCACTGTCGAGCGCGGCCCGAGCTTCGCGCCAGGCACTGGTTGGCAGTCGCGCGGCGGCCGCCACTGGATCGTCATTTGACACCGCATCGCTGGTGGCGCGCACCCGCGGAGCCCGTTGGCGGGTGACACCGCGATCTGGCTCAAGGGATTGCACGAACCCGCGACTGACGAAGGCAGCCGATTCGGCGGTCTGCAAATAGCCACCGATGACCAGAGCGACGCCACTCTGGTGTGCACGAAGGGCGGCGACCTCACGGGTGTGCGGGTAGGGCGCTCGCGGCTCGGCATGCAGATCGTTGCCGTCATCCCACACCACGATCACCCCCAGATCATGGACAGGGGCGTAGATCGCGGCCCGAGTGCCCACCACCACCCGTGCACCACCACGAAGCACACCCACCCATCTGCGGTACCGCTCACGAGGGCCAAGATCAGCTGTTAACGCCACCGCCTCGGTACCGGCGGAAGCGAGGGCACCTGACACCGCCGCGACATCGTGAGCATCAGGAACGACCACAATCGCGCCCCGACCCGCGCAGTTCACGGCGCTGATCAACTCAGCCACCGCATCGGTCCACGATGGCCGGTCGTTGGCGACACCGGGGAGGGCGCACCAGGCCGCTCTCGGGCTTCGGCCCGCCCGAAGGGCATCCAGTATGCCGGGCCCGCGGTCGTAGTCGCTCCACACCGAAGCGACCGTGCTTGCTTGCCCCGGCACCCAGGCACAGGCTGCACCGCGCACTCCCCCCCGGTCGGTGTCGGCCCGCTCGGCGCCAGCATGCCGAGGGGGGATGGCCAGACGCAGAACGTCGGCAAGCGCCCCGGCGTACCGATCAGCCACCGTCCGGGCCAAGCGGGCGATCTCGGGTGTCAACACCGGCTCATCGCTGACCACTGAAGCCAGGCGGGCCAGCTTTCCCTCGTGCTGGCTGGCTGCTACCCGCTCGATGAGGTAGCCATCGACGAGCTGGCCGGCAAAGCGGACTCTTACCCGGACTCCGGCGCGCGCGGCGTCACTCTGGGTGTCGGTGACCGCGTAGTCGAAGAGCCGATCGAGATGGGGCAGCGAGATGTCGACCGCCACTCGAGCCACTGGCAGGTGGCTCGCCAGGGCCGGTGCGAGGCGGGCACCCTTCTTACGAGCCCGGGCCGCCCGGCGC
Source organism: Actinomycetes bacterium (assembly GCA_039930525.1). Lineage (GTDB taxonomy): Bacteria > Actinomycetota > Actinomycetes > JAHEKZ01 > JAHEKZ01 > JAHEKZ01. Next base: position 7,573 of record JBDTTS010000023.1, read on the forward strand.
GGCGCCTGCGCCGGCGGCAGGTCGGTCAAACTCAGCTGCTTGTCGTCGGAGGGCACGGGGTAGTTCTACCTGACCGCGCCGACTACCGAGCCCGACAGCGACCTCAGGACGCCGCAGCCGTCAGTGCTTCAGCCCGGTCGGTGCGCTCCCACGAGAAGTCGGGCAGATCGCGACCAAAGTGCCCGTAAGCCGCCGTCTGACTGTAGATCGGCCGCAGCAGGTCGAGAGCACCGATGATGGCGGCCGGACGCAGGTCGAAGACTTCGAGGACGGCCGCTTGGATTGCTGTGTCTGAGATGGTCCCCGTGCCGAAGGTCTCGACGAAGAGGCCGACCGGATGCGCCTTGCCGATCGCGTAGGCGACCTGGACTTCGCAGCGGCTAGCCAGCCCGGCGGCGACGACGTTTTTGGCCACCCACCGCATGGCGTACGCAGCCGATCGATCCACCTTGCTCGGATCCTTACCAGAAAAGGCACCGCCACCGTGGCGCGCCATGCCTCCGTAGGTGTCGATGATGATTTTTCTGCCGGTGAGACCGGCGTCACCCATCGGCCCGCCTACCTCGAACCTCCCCGTCGGGTTGACCAGGACCCGGTGATCGGTGGAGTCGATGTCGAAGGCCTGCAGGGTGGGCGCGATGACGAGCTCTTCGATATCGGGCTGGAGCAAGGTGGCCAGGTCGATGTCGCTGGCGTGCTGAGTCGAGACGACCACGGTGTCGACGCGGACAGGACGGTCGCCGTCGTACTCGATGGTCACCTGTGTCTTGCCATCTGGGCGCAGGTAGGGAACCTGGCCGTCGCGGCGCACCTCGGCGAGGCGCTGCGCCAGTCGGTGGGCGATGGTGATGGGGAGCGGCATCAGCTCAGGCGTCTCGTCGCAGGCGTAACCGAACATCAGGCCCTGATCGCCCGCCCCCTGACGGTCGAGGGGATCGCCGGAGCCGTCGTGGCGCTCTTCGTATGCATCGTCCACCCCTTGCGCGATGTCGGGAGACTGTGCGCCGATCGACACCGACACGCCGCACGACCCTCCGTCAAATCCCTTCTTGCTCGAGTCGTAGCCGATCGCCAGGACCTTCTCGCGCACCAGACCAGGGATGTCAGCGTAGGCCGAGGTGGTGACTTCTCCTGCCACATGAACAAGACCGGTCGTCACCAGGGTTTCCACGGCAACCCGGCTCTGCGGGTCATCCTTCAACAGGGCGTCGAGAATCGTGTCGCTAATCTGGTCGGCGATCTTGTCGGGGTGACCCTCGGTCACGGACTCGGACGTGAACAGTCGGCCTGTCACTTCTGGTGCTCCTCTGAGTCGACAGCTCGGACAGCGGAAGTCTAGTGAGAGGTGCCAATGATTCGATCAGGGTGGCCGCTGGACTGCCACCGAGTGGCGACGAGATCCCACACGACATGGGCGAGCTCGCTCTTCGGCCCGTTCGGGACGTGCGTTTCGACCCCCTCACCATCGAGGACGACAGCCTCGTTGTCGTCGGTTCCGAAGGCCAGCCCATCGCCCACCTGGTTCACCACGAGCAAGTCGCACTTCTTGCGCACCATCTTCTCGCGGCCCAGCTCTAGCCACGTCGCGTGGGCATCGCCGGTCTCAGCGGCAAAACCAACCACGAGCTGTCCCTCAGGGCGTGCGGCAACAAGGGCTGCAAGGACGTCATTAGTGGGCTCGAGGACGACCGATGGGATCCCACCACCCTTTTTCACCTTGTGGTCGACAGCGCTAATCGGCCGGAAGTCTGCAACAGCCGCGGCCATGACCACGGCGTCTGCTATCGGCGACCGAGCGAGCACGGTGTCTTTGAGCTCCTCGGCGGTTGCCACTCGCACAACGGTGACGCCAGCTGGGCTGGGCAGCTCGACGTTGGCCGCGACGAGCTCGACGACGGCGCCGCGGGCAGCCGCCGCCGCCGCCACGGCGTACCCCTGGCGTCCGCTGCTGCGGTTGCCCAAGAACCGGACCGGGTCGAGGGGCTCCCTGGTGCCACCGGCAGAGACAAGGACATGTCGCCCCCTGAGGTCGAACCCAGTCTGGTGATGCAGCACCTGCTCGACGAGCTCGTGAATCTGGGCTGGTTCGGGCAGCCTGCCCTTGCCGCTGTCGGCGCCGGTCAGCCGGCCAACGGCGGGCTCAACGACGAGCACACCGCGGCTACGCAGCACTGAGACGTTTTCGACGGTGGCCGGGTGCTCCCACATCTCAGTGTGCATCGCCGGAGCCATGATGATCGGGCAGCGAGCCGTTAAAAGCACGTTGGTCAGCAGGTCGTCGGCCAGGCCGTTTGCGGCCTTGGCCATCAGGTTGGCGGTCGCCGGAGCCACTACAACGAGGTCGGCGCTTTGACCGATCTTCACGTGCGGCACCTCGTGCACATCGGTCATGAGATCAGCAGAAACCGGCTCACCAGAGAGCGCGGCCCAAGTGGCTGCCCCAACGAACTGGAGCGCGGCCGCCGTGGGCACGACTCGCACCTCGTGGCCGGCCTCGGTCAGTCGACGAAGGATCTCGCAGCTCTTGTAAGCGGCGACGCCCCCTGCCACTCCGAGGACGATGCGCGACATCGGCGGTGGGAGAGTTGTCGATCAGCTGTCGGTGGATCGCACGGGCGCTTTCGGGAGCGCCATGGCCTCGCCGTCAGCGAGGCCATCGATCCGCTCGTGCGTCAACAGGTCGGCGTTGATCTCGCGCATCGCGATGGACAGCGGCTTCTCTTGGACGTGAGTGTCGACCAATGGGCCCACGTACTCAAGCAGGCCTTCGCCAAGTTGGGAGTAGTAGGCGTTGATCTGCCGGGCACGCTTGGCCGAGTACAGAACGAGGGCATACTTCGAGTCGACCTTGGTGAGCAGCTCGTCGATCGGGGGGTTCGTGATCCCCTCGGGAACACCGATGACTCCGGACACGCGAACTCCTACAGATCTAAGGGTGGGGTGCTGTGATCCTGGACGGATCTCATCAATGCTACCAAGCGCTCGCACACCTCGTGCACGTCGTGGTTCTCAAGGGTGAGGTCGAACTCCCCAGCGGCGGCCATTTCTACGGTGGCCCTCGCTAACCGCCGGGCAATCACGACCTCGTCCTCGGTGCCACGACCGGCGAGTCGCTTGGCCAGAACCTCCCATGAGGGCGGTGCAAGGAACACCAAGAATGCATCCGGCATCGCCGCCCTGACCTGTCGGGCACCCACGAGCTCGATTTCCAGCAGCACCGCTTCACCACGGGCCAGTCGCTCCAGCACCGGCCGCCGCGGGGTTCCGTAGCGGTGGCCGGCAAACTCCGCCCACTCCAAGAGGTCTCCAGCGGCGATCGCCTTGTCAAAGGCTGCCTCGTCACAAAAGAGGTAGTGCAGACCAGAAATCTCGCCAGGACGGGGATGTCGCGTGGTCAGCGACACCGATTGCCAGATCTCGGGATGAGTGGCTCGTAGCCGCGCCACGACGGTGCTCTTGCCGACTCCTGAGGGCCCGGACAGAACGGTCAACCGGGACCGCGGGGTAGCGGTCTCGCTGGGCGGGGTGGTCACTATTGCTGGCTCGACCCGAGCTGCTGCGCCCGACTCGTGCCGGGGGCGAACTCGCGGCGAAGAGCCGCCACTTGGTTGGTGCCAAGGCCCCGCACTCGGCGGCTCTCAGAGATTCCGATCTTTTCCATCAGCTGGCGGGCCCGTACCTTGCCGACGCCAGGCAGCGACTCGAGCAGGGCCGAGACTTTCATCTTGCCGATGATGTCATCGGACCTGCCTTGCTCAATCACGTCAAAGAGCGAGGCCCCTGAGTGCTTCAACCGGTTCTTGACCTCAGCCCGAACCCGTCGAGCCTCTGCGGCTTTTGCCAACGCCGCAGCACGCTGTTCCGGAGTCAACGGAGGAAGAGCCACGGCGCACCTTCGGTCGGAAACTGTTCAACCAGGGTCATCAGGTCCGGCAGCTGGTCGAGGTTGGTCATGGGGACCGCCCCGAACCTAGCGAGTCAAAGGCCAGTCGGGCAATGTCAGAGCTGCTGGGACCGCCCCTCAAGCACCTGCGCCGCGGCTTCAGCGCGGTTGCTCGCGCCAGTGATCGGCCGCCCGATCACGAGCAGGTCGGCGCCCAGGGCCAGCGCCTCACTCGGGGTCGCGACCAGCCGCTGATCTCCCTTGTCGGCTCCCGATGGACGGACGCCGGGGGTGATCAACACGATCTCGTCGCCGACCGCCCCTCGCACTGCAGCAACCTCTTACGGGGAACACACCAAGGCCCGAGCCCCTGCGGCAACCGAAAGCTCGGCGAGTCTCAGCACGGCCTCGGCAGGCCTGCCCCCGACCCCCACACCGGCCAGATCGGCCGCAGACATCGAGGTCAAGATCGTCACCGCCGTGATGTGCGTCTGCGGCAGCGCATCAGCAGCGGCAGCCACCATCGATGAACCCCCGAGAGCATGGACGGTCAAGAAGTCCGGTCGAAGGTCGGCCACCACCCGGGCAGCTGCTGCCACAGTGTTCGGGATGTCGTGAAGCTTGAGGTCAAGAAAAAGCCGGCACTCGGGCGCGGCACTTCGTACCTGCCGCACACCCTCAGCTCCGCTACCGAGATAGAACTCGAGCCCGAGCTTCAAAACACTCACGTGCGGCCCGATCTCGGCCGCCCATCGCTCTGCGGTCGCCACATTAGGAGCGTCCAAGGCCACAGCGACTGGCGGATCGAATGTCAACTTCATGACCTAACCTCGGCAGCCCGGTGGGCGTAGCCGACAGCCTCGCTCAGGGACGTGAACCCGCGCGCCCCGAGCATCTGCTGGAGTTCGTGGGCGACACGCAACGGTGCGGACGGGTCGTTGAACACCGACGTTCCAACCTCGATGGCCGAGGCACCAGCGAGAATGAACTCGAAGGCGTCTGCTCCGGTGCGGATACCACCCATCCCAATGACCGGAACCTCAGGCATGGCCTGGTGCACCTGCCACACAGCACGGACGGCCACGGGGCGAATGGCCGGGCCAGAGAGGCCTCCCGTCACCCCCCCGAGGTGCGGACGCATCGTGTCGGTGTCGATGACGACTCCCAGCAGAGTGTTGATCATTGCGAGGCCGTCGGCTCCTGCTTCGACACAGGCCCGCGCGATCGTCACAATGTCGGTGACGTCGGGCGACAACTTGGCGAAGATCGGCACCCCAGGGGCGCTGTTTCGGCGAACACCCTCAACAACCAGCGCGCTGGCCAGCGGATCACAGGCAAAGACGAGCCCCCGGTTCTCAACATTGGGGCACGAAATGTTTACCTCGATCGCCGTGACGGCCGACGAGTGTCGCAGTCGTTGTGCAAGCCGGATGTATTCGTCGGCTGCACCGCCAGCGATCGAGACGACGACCCTGGCTCCCCGCTCTTCGAGCCACCGAAGATCGTGCGCGATGAACTGCTCGATTCCGGGCCCCTGAAGGCCGATCGAGTTCAACATCCCACTCGGGGTCTCGGCCATCCGTGGAGTGGGGCGTCCCGACCGTGGCTGCAGCATGATCGACTTGGTGACGACCGCTCCGAGCGCGGTGATATCGAAGAACTGGTCAAGCTCGCGGCCATATCCGGCGCACCCTGACGCAGTCATGATCGGATTCGGAAGCGTGGCGTCAGCCAGCTTGGTCGACATGTCAACGTCGGGAAGTTGTCGATCGGTCACTTCGGGAGCGATCACTCTGGTCAGCCGGGTCATCAGTTCTGCCCCTGACTGGCTGGCGCACCCCAGGTGTCTGACGGCACCGTGCCGACGTCGGCCCACCGCACACGGTCGCCACGGAACACCGGCCCATCGACGCACGAGCGAACCATTCGGGTCACGCCATCGTCACCAATCACCGGCAGCACACACGTCATGCAGACACCGATGCCGCACGCCATCGCTTCTTCGACCGCGCACTGCGAGTGTGCCCCGAACTGGGAAGCAATATCGGCCACGGCCGCGAGCATGCCCATCGGACCACATGCGTAGACCACGTCGGACTCCGTGCGCTCAAGCAGCGCCGGGAGGACGTCAGTGACCCGACCTGCCTCGCCGAGCGTTCCATCTTCAGTCGTGACCGCCACAGACTGTGCCATCCGCTTAGCCTCGAGGACTCCGAAAAGTCGGCCCTCAGTGGAGGCACCCAAGACGAAGTCGACTCGACAGCCACGCTCGCGCAGCTGTTCTGCCAGGGTGAATAGTGGCGCGCTGCCGTATCCCCCGGCGACAAGGGTGCACGTCACTGGTTCTTTGGGAAGGGCGAAGGGTTTGCCCAATGGGCCAACGACATCGAGTGAATCGTGTTGGCGCACGTGCGAGAGCCAGCGCGTCCCTGCGCCGTGTTCGGCGAAGACGATGTCGATGGTCCCGCCATACACCCCGCGATCTTGGGTGCGGTACACCGAGAAGGCGCGGCGCAGCAGGTTCGCGCTCGTCTCTCCTCCCACAGCGAGTGCCACGAAGTGTCCGGGTCGTACCTGCTCGGCCAACCCAGGGGCGACGACGGTGAGCTGGTGGTAGTCGCCCACTCGGCGGACGCTCAGCACCTCACCACGGACTTGAACGGGAGTCATGACATGTCACCACGGGCCTTCTGCAGGTCGGCAGCGTGCTCCTGCAACGAGCGAACCCCGACCTCGCCCCGGATCATCGCCTCGATTCCTTGCACAGCCGCCCCCAGCCCTTGCACCGTGGTGATGCAAGGAACTCCCTTGGTGACGGCCGCCGAGCGAATTTCGTAGCCGTCGAGGCGTGCACCCACTCCGTACGGGGTGTTGACGATGATATCGATCGTTCCGTCGAGAATGCGCGAGATGGTGTCGGGTTCAGCATCAGCGGCGGCGGCTTCAAAGTGCTTGCGAACAACGGTGGCAGGAACGCCATTTCGCCACAGCACCTCCGCCGTCCCAGCCGTGGCCAAAATCTCGAACCCCAGGTCGTGCAACCGCTTGACAGGAAAGATCATCGATCGCTTGTCGCGGTTGGCGACTGACACAAACGCCGTGCCACTGGTGGGCAATCCGCCCGCGTACGCCGCCACTTGTGACTTGGCGTAGGCAGTTCCGAACACCGAGTCGATACCCATGACCTCGCCGGTCGACTTCATCTCTGGCCCGAGCACCGTGTCGACCCCGTGGAACCGACCAAATGGCAGAACCGCCTCTTTGACGGCGATCGCGGCATTCATGGGCATCACGCCACCGTCGCCAACTGTTGGCAGGAGTCCCTCGTCGCGAAGTTCAGCGATCGTCGCCCCGAGCATGACGCGGGCCGCCGCCTTGGCCACCGGAGTGGCTGTGGCCTTCGAGACGAACGGGATGGTGCGCGACGCCCGGGGGTTGGCCTCGAGCACGTAGAGCACGTCTGACGCCTGGGCAAACTGCACGTTCAGTAGTCCACGCACGCCTACCCCTCGGGCAATGGCTTCAGTGGCTGATCGGATGCGCTCAATATCGGCTCGGCCCAACGTCATGGGC